>CAZRZM010000025.1:0-25062 GCA_964604575.1 uncultured Acetatifactor sp. | reverse complement strand
CAAAGTGTGTGGTTACGGTATCCGTGGTCATATCATTTGCCGGATGCTGCACCGGCGTAAAGGAATTAATATCCTGTCCCAGAGGCAGTACAACAATACCTCCCGGATGCTGCCCCGTACTGCGTCTGACGCCCGTACATCCCGCTGTAATCCGGTTGATTTCACTGGTGCGCTTATGCTTTCCGCGCTCCTCGAAATAATTTTTTACATAGCCAAACGCAGTCTTATCTGCCAGAGTACCGATGGTGCCTGCCCGGAAAGTCTGTCCCGCGCCGAAAATAACTTCTGTATACTTATGGGCTTTGGACTGATATTCACCGGAGAAATTCAAATCGATATCCGGCTCCTTGTCCCCCTTAAATCCCAGGAACGTCTCAAAAGGAATATCAAATCCATCCTTGTGCAGCAGTTCGCCGCACTGCGGGCACTTTTTATCGGGCATGTCAACCCCTGCGCATCCCGCATAGGCTTTCACATCCTCCTCATCAAAATCCACATAATGACATTTGCTGCAATAATAATGGGGACTTAGAGGGTTCACCTCTGTAATTCCCGCCATGGTGGCCACAAAAGAACTTCCCACCGAACCACGGGAACCTACCAGATAACCGTCCTCCACCGATTTCCACACCAGCTTCTGTGCAATAATATACATTACCGCAAATCCGTTGGATATAATGGAATGCAGTTCCTTCTTTAACCGTGCCTCCACAATCTCCGGCAGATTGGGTCCATAGATTTCATGGGCTTTATTGTAACAGATATCTGTGAGCGTCTTGTCGCTGTCCTCTATAACAGGAGGGCATTTATCAGGACGGACTGGTGCGATGGTCTCTATCATATCCGCAATCATATTGGTGTTGGTAACAACAATCTCATACGCCTTATCACTGCCCAGATAGGCAAACTCCTCCAGCATCTCCTCTGTGGTATGAAGATAGAGGGGCGCCTGGTCGTCCGCATCCGCAAATCCCTTTCCCGCCATAATGATACGTCTGTAAACCTCATCCTCCGGGTCCAGGAAATGCACATCGCAGGTAGCGACCACCGGCTTGTGGAACTGCTCTCCCAGTGCCACAATTTTACGGTTAATATTCTGAATATCCTCCATGGAATTAATATTACGCACCTTCTCTGAGGCAATCATGAATTTATTGTTTCCGCAGGGCTGTACTTCCAGATAGTCATAAAAACTTACCAGTCTGGCTATCTGACCCTCCGACTGTCCATCCAGCAGGGCGCGGTACAGTTCACCTGCCTCGCAGGCACTCCCCAGTATCAGCCCCTCCCTGTATTTCATCACCTGACTCTTGGGGATTCTGGGCCGTTTGTTATAATAAGTCAAATGGGACTGGGACACCAGTCGATATAGATTAATACGTCCCAAATCATTCTTTGCCAGAATAATGGCATGGTAGGAGGGCTGTTTTTTCACAATTTCTACACTGTCCTCTCCCCTGGCGTTGATTTGGGCCAGTGTCTCAATACCGTCCTCCTCCAGCATCTGTATAAACTTCACAAAAATATGGGCAGTTGCCTCCGCATCATCCACCGCGCGGTGATGATTCTCCAGAGACACTCCCAGCGTTTTTGCCACGGCATCCAGTGTATGTTTTGCCTGATTAGGAAGCAGCATTCTGGCGATACCCACTGTATCCACATAAGTAAACTCCTGGGGATACCCCTGGCGTCTGCAGTTCTCCATAATGAAACTCATATCAAAACTCGCGTTATGTGCCACCAGCACACAGCCCTCACAGAATTCCAGAAACTGCGGCAGAATCACATCTATCATCGGCGAATCTATCACCATTTCGTCATGAATACCCGTAAGCTTTACTATTTCAAAGGGAATGGGAACATCAGGATTCACAAAAGCAGAATATCGGTCTACAATATTCCCATTCGACACCTTTACGGCACCAATCTCAATAATGCGGTTATTCACTGGCGAAAACCCTGTGGTCTCAATATCAAACACCACAAAATCTTCCTGAAGGCTCTGTCCCTTATCCCCGGTGACAATCTCTTTCAAATCATCTACCAGATAGGCTTCCACACCGTACAAAATCTTAAAAAAATCATTCTTGTCAGGATTTTCCTCTCCTGCCTCTTTGCGTTTTGTTTTCTCCGCCTTCCACAAATCATCCCACACATGATTGGCATCCGTAAAACTCTGCACCACACCATGGTCGGTGATGGCAATGGCACGATGTCCCCATTTATAAGCCCGTTTCACAATGTCTTTCGCTTCGGAAACTCCATCCATGTCGCTCATTTTGGTATGGCAGTGCAGCTCCACACGCTTATGGGGTGCAGTATCTGTACGGCTGGTGGTAAAGTCAGGAATTTTTTTAATCCCTGCCAGAGAGCCGATAGTCAGCTCATGGTCGAATTTGTCCACCATGCTGATACCCTTTACCTTGATGAAAGCTCCCGGTTTTATTCCCGCCGTAATTTCATCCACCTGGTCGTTACGGGCAAACATTTTCACAGTCATGGTATCCGTAAAATCTGTTATATCAAATATAATAATGGTTTTCTCGTTTTTAATTTCTCTCTTATCCAGATTCAGAATTTTACCGCGGATGACAACCTCACCCATCTCACCGATAATATCCTCACTCTTCATTGACTCTTACTCAAAATCACTGGCATAAATAACATACGGAGTATCAGAACCTATGAACCTACTGAAGGACTCTCCGCCTCTCCTAAACTCCCCTGCTTTTCCGTTTTTGGTGAATGTGCCGGATTTCCCCGATTTTCCAGGACTTATCGATTTTGTGGAATTTTCAGGTTTTGCCATACCTGCGGTTTTCGCCGGGTTTGTGGCTGCTCCCACTTTGTCCTGTGATACCGGCGCAGCATTCTGCATATTGCCGTCCTCCGTCCGGTCCCATCCTGCGGATTCTTCATCTCCCTTGACACGATTATAGATTTCCGCTACTTTCTGCCTGAGCTTACGCTCATCTTCCTCCTCATATTTACCTGTCCTGGCTGCCTTATACTCAATTCGCACAGTCACTAAAAGCCCACAGCGCTCCACAAAGATTTTTTCCAGAATGCGCAGAAGTTCGGCTTCTTTGCTTCTGTTAAGAACCGTATCATCAATGATAAGAAGTATCTGTTCTTTCTGGGGATAGGAGATATCCGCCGTCTTAAAGGCATTATACTCAATATGACTGTACTCTTTCAGTTCTTCCAAAATGCTGTCCTTATATATCCCCATCAGCTTCTCTGCACTGTACTGGGCAGACAGTTCAAAACGCTCATAAATTTTTACTGTCATGTTGGCATTGGCAAAAAGCTGTTTTTTTATCTGCTGTTCCGTGTTCCGAATGTCCGCCTTTGCAATTAAATTGGTACTGTGCAGATAGATGCGCAGCATATCCTTGCGTTTTGTGGCGGATATCCTCTCCACGTCCGCCTCTTCCATAATATCCTGTATTCCATCCGGCAGCTTCAGGGACGGGAACACTTCTAAAAATGGTTTTCCCATGTATATCCTCTTTCCAGTTTATATATCTACAACCTTTATACTATACCGTCTGTTCCCAGTGGTCCAGTTCGTCTTTAAGGGCATCCAGCAGTTTATCCTCCGGGACCTTTCGGATAATTTCACCCTTTTTCATCAGAAGTCCCTCGCCGATGCCCCCGGCAATACCTAAGTCTGCCTCTCTTGCCTCACCGGGACCGTTCACTGCACAGCCCATAACAGCCACTTTGATATCCAGCGGATAATCCTCCACCATCTTCTCCACTTTGGATGCAAGACCTATCAAATCAATTCTGGTTCGTCCGCAGGTAGGGCAGGATACCACTTCAACCCCTCCCTTCCGCAGTCCCAGGGTGCGCAGAATCAATTTGGCAGATTTGATTTCCTCCACCGGGTCCCCCGTAAGAGATACGCGGATGGTATCACCGATTCCCTGGGAGAGAATCAGCCCCAGACCGATGGCGGACTTAATATTTCCACTCTGTACCGTACCGGATTCCGTAATGCCCACATGCAGGGGATAGCAGGTCTTGTCTGCCAGCAGTTCATGGGCGCGGACACACATCATCACATCGGAGGATTTGATACTGATAACCATATTGTCATATCCCATTTCTTCTATCATATGTACTTTGTCCAGCGCACTCTCCACAATCCCTCCGGCAGTTACACCGCCATATTTCTCTATGAGATTCTTCTCCAGGGAACCACTGTTTACACCCACACGGATAGGGATATTCCTCTCTTTTGCCACATCCACCACAGCCCTGACTTTCTCGGCACTGCCGATATTGCCCGGATTAATGCGGATTTTATCGGCACCGTTTTCCATGGCTGCAATCGCCATACGGTAGTCAAAATGAATATCCGCCACAAGGGGAATGTGAATCTGCTTTTTGATTTGGGCAATCGCCTCCGCCGCCTCCAGTGTGGGGACGCTGCAGCGGATAATCTCACATCCCGCCTTCTCCAGCCTGAGAATCTGGGCTGCCGTTGCCTCCACATCTTCCGTTTTTGTATTTGTCATGGACTGAATCAGAATGGGATTCCCCCCGCCTATGACACAATCGCCAATCTTTACCTGCTTCGTGCAGTTTCTATATAATGTATTTTCTCTGTTACAAACTGTCTGTTCCATAGAGTTACTCCTCTCCCATTTCTTCTCACTCTTAAACTACATTATAGCGGATTCCGTAAAAAAAGTATACTATTTCTCTTCTCCCATGATACAGAAATGCCCCGGTGACAGTTGCTTTACTTTCTGCATCATACACAATTCCAGCAACGTCCTGTAAATCTGCATTACATCCATGGAACCCGGAACTCTGCTCAGAATTTCATCCATAGACCTGGGATACAAATCCAGAGCCTCATATACTATCTTCATCATGGGTGACATGCCTGCGGTTTCTTTTTCCGCGCCATTCCCTCTTTCCGTCTGCTCCGTAATTTTAGGAGAATCTGTATCCTGAGAACCTTTTCCTCCTATCTCCTCCAGAAAATCCATGGGCGATAATATCACTCCCGCGCCCTGCTTAAGTAACCTGTTACATCCGTCACTGAGTCTGTCCGTAATCCGTCCCGGCACCACATACACTTCCTTACCCTGCTCAAGCGCCATATCCACAGTAATCAGCGTCCCGCTTCTATTTCTTGCCTCCACCACCACAATCACATCCGCCAGTCCGCTGACAATACGGTTGCGCGGCGGAAAATATTGTGGACGGGGCATGGTTCCCGGTGGCAGTATGGAAAGCACTCCCCCTTTCTCTGTAAGTTTCTCATATAATTTCCTGTTTCCCGCAGGATAGCATACATCTACTCCACATCCCAGCACTCCGTAGGAAATTCCGCCTGCCTCCAAAGCCGCCATCTGACAGATACTGTCCACTCCCCTGGCCATGCCGCTGATAACAGGCACTCCATTTTCTCCCAATACCTTACCCAGCCCCTGCGCCACATACCTGCCATACTCAGAACATTCTCTCGCCCCAACCACCGATACCGTCAGTGGATGATTTTCGGGCAGCTTCCCTTTACAGAAAATACCATAGGGTGCATCAGGAATCTGTCGCAGTCTCTCAGGATAATCCTTCTGCTCCCATGTGGTGAAAATAATTCCCTGTTCCTTCAGTCTGTCATATTCCCCAAAAAGATTCCATTCCATCCTGCTGCGTATTATGGAGTCAAGCTGTCTGGCTGTCACTGCCTCTTTAAAACACTCCTCTCCCGCATCATAGATACCTCTGGCACTCCCATAGACATCCAGCAGTTTTCTAATCGTGGCATTTCCTATTTCCGGCACATGATAAAGCCAATATTCATATGCCTTTTCCTGTGATTCCTCTCTGGTATCTTCCTGTCCCAACTCCCTGTTCCTCCTTCTAAATATACTTTCTATAGATACCTGCATACAACAGTGTTCTATGTCATCCCCGATTCATGCGGAAACAGGCTGCCTCCATCAAATGTGCAACCTCTATTCTGTCCTGCCCAGCCAAATCCGCGATTGTCCTCGCCACCTTCAGTACTCTGTGGTATCCTCTGGCAGTCAGTCCCAGGGAGCCATAAAGCTCCTCCATACATTTTCGCTGTGTCTCTCCCAAAATACAGTACCGCTCCAAATCATAAGCATCCATATCCGCATTAAAACGTTTCCTGCTCCCGGCAAATCTCTCTGTCTGGATTTCCCGCGCCTTCCGGATTCGTCTGCTGATATCCGCACTGCTCTCCGCCTCCCCATGTATCTGCAAACTTTTGATATCCACTGCCTGCAGCTCCACACACAAATCCATTCTGTCCAGAATCGGTCCTGAAACTTTTCCTGCATATCTTGCCACCTGGGTCTGGGTACATTTGCAGCGGTTATAATCGGGATAATATCCACAGGGGCAGGGATTCATGGCACAGACAAGCATAAAATCCGCCGGATACACTATATTCTCACCGTTTCGGGCAATCCACACTTCACGCTCTTCCAGCGGCTGCCGCATACCATCCAGCACAACTCTGGAAAACTCCGGAAGTTCATCCAAGAACAGCACACCTCTATGGGCGAGGGAAATAATACCCGGTCTCGGTCTGCCTCCTCCACCAATCAGTGCCGCCTGGGAAATAGTGTGGTGTGGACTCTGAAAAGGTCTTTGTGCCACTAACGGTTTTCCATTCAACAGTCCTGCCACACTGACAACAGAGGTCACCTCCAGACTTTCCTCCAGCGTAAGCGGCGGCATAATACCCGGTATCCGTTTGGCAATCATGGATTTTCCCGCTCCCGGCGGTCCAATCATCAACAGATTGTGAAAACCTGCCGCTGCGATTTCGGCTGCCCGCCTGGCAATCTCCTGCCCATTCACCTCTGCAAAATCTAAATTTTTTTCACAAGGCTGCCGGAGCAGTTTCTCCACATCCACACGACTTGCAGGAAGGAGAGCCGGCAGTTTTTCCTGCTGCCCGGAGTATTTTTTCATAAAATCCAATAACTGACGGATATCACGCACCCCTATCACATCTATACCGGGAATGACAGCGCCTTCCAACGCATTCTCCAACGGCACAAAGCATCTTCCGACTCCCTGTGCTGCTGCCTCACGCACAATGGGAAGGACTCCCCTGACTTCCTTTATCCCACCATCCAGCCCCAATTCTCCCAAAAAAAGTGTGTGTTTTGTACTTTCGGGCGAAAAAAGGTTCATAACCCGGAAAATTCCTACCGCAATGGCCAGGTCATAGGCAGTTCCCTCTTTCCTTTTGTCAGCCGGAGACAAATTCACCGTAATATGTGTGGGCGGTAAATCCAGTCCTGCATTTTTCAAGGCTACCTGCACTCTCTCCCTCGCCTCCCTGACTTCATTTCCCAGACTTCCCACCATATTAAACCCCGGAAGTCCCGGTGACATATCCACCTCCACATGGACAAGATATGCCTGCACTCCGGTCAATGCGCCGGACAAAATAGAACAATACATGTAAAATATCCTCCTTATTTATTTGGCAAAATATTACAGATAAATTTGACACTGGAATTAATTAAGAATCCTAATAGATAATTAAATTGATAATCGAATCAAAAGAAATATGCTTCCCGGCTTCTCTGCCGAGAAGCATATTATTATATGGATAAACAGAATATATCTTTTTATTACCGCTTCACTACAGCTTCATCGCCATGCCGTCAGGATCCTGGGCAAACTGTATTGCAAGGTCTCTGTCGATTCTGCCGGAGTAATAGAGCTGGCTGAGAGCCTCATCCATAGTTATCATGCCCATTTTCCTGTTTGTCTGTATGATGCTGGCAAGCTGATGTGACTTACCTTCACGAATCAGGTTGCGGACTGCATGATTGGCATGCATAACCTCAAAAGCCGCCACCCGTCCCCTTCCGTCAGCAGTGGGAATCAACTGCTGGGAAATAACAGCCTCCAGTACGTTGGAAAGCTGAACGCGAATCTGCTGCTGCTGATGCGGAGGAAAAACGTCAATAACACGGTCTACGGTACTGGCGGCACCAATGGTATGTAATGTGGACAAAACCAGATGTCCCGTCTCTGCCGCTGTGATGGCAATACTGATGGTTTCAAAGTCACGCATCTCTCCTACCAGAATAACATCCGGGTCTTCACGGAGCGCTGCCCGCAGCGCGTTGGCATAACTCTGGGTATCCAGACCAATCTCTCTCTGGTTTACCATGGAAAGCTTGTGTCTATGTACGTACTCGATAGGGTCTTCCAGCGTGATAATATGCGCATCCCGGTTACTGTTGATTTTATCAATAATCGCTGCCAGTGTGGTTGATTTACCACTACCGGTAGGCCCGGTTACCAGAATCAGCCCTCTCTTGCGCTGATACAAATCGACGACCGAAGGGGGGACTCCCAGCTTCTCAGGCTCCGGAATCTCTGTGTTCACAACACGGAATGCCATCGCAGTGGTACCTCTTTGCTTAAACACGTTCACACGAAACCGTCCGCAGCCTGAAATAGACAATGATAAATCGATTTCTCCCCGTTCCTCAAAGCGGTCCCTCTGGGCTTCAGACAAAACATCCAGAAGCATGTCCAGTGTGTCTGCCGGGCTTAACACCGGATACCCCTCTATGGCAATCAGATTGCCATTTACTCTCATTTTAGGTGGTACACCAACCGTAAAATGTACGTCACTGGCCCCCGCGTTCTGTGCAACTCTTAAAATCTCTTCAATTGTAGCCATAATTTCTTCTCCCTTTTTTAAGCGTTCCTAAAACTAGTTCGTTTTGTTCAAAGAATATCTATATTTTGGCCGGACATACAAACAACCAAACAATACCCCTGTAACAAACCCGATTAAATGTACAACAATCGTTCCAATACCCAGCAGGCACCCCATAACCACATAAGCAATAAGATAATTTCGGTGCCTCCCTGACAGCTGAAAATCTCCCCTGGATTTATCTGTTTTACTCAGCACTATGTATATACCTAAAACAACAAATATTCCGCAGGATGCGCCTACCATAAAACCATCTTTAAATAACAGACACCATAAAAATACCGTAATTACCATTCCCAAATGATAGAGTAAAAAGATTTCTAAATGTCCTAAATACTTTTCTGCCTTACTGCCAACAATCAACAATGTATATACATTAAAAAATAAATGAAACACACCGATATGAAGATATCCACATGTCAGCAGCCTCCACCACTCATGCCGGATAATAATTGTCTGGAATGTTGCTTCTCCTAATTCCTTTACATATCCCCCACCAGATAGAAAAAGCCCCCAAATACTACCGCCGCCTACTGCAATATTTATTACCCATGCAAGAATATTACCTATAGCAATCATCAGCGTAATAATCCCCGCTTTGTCAATTGGTTTTTTCATTTTCAGCTCCACAAATCCTCACATTAACAAACACGCAATTTCGAACAAGTAGTAATTTATCTCTATTTAAAATAGTATACACTATATTACCATAATTTACAAGCAAATACCTATAAACTTAAAAGAGTGGGCTTTTACTGTTCCGGCATGGCGTCCTGCACTATGGCATCCATCCATTTCGCCAGTTCCCCTGCCCTGGGGTCTTTGTTGGTATAATAGCTGTCGCCCTCTCCGTGCAGGGATACGTAGACAATGTTGCCCCTGCTGTCATAACAGCGCCCCGACCATCTCTTCGTTCCCAAAACCCACTCGAGCTCGCTTTCCTGTATCTCCACTAGATTTTTATCACTGACAGATACTTCCTTAAGAATCTTGTATTTCTCAATCAATTCTTCATAATCAATTATCTTGATACATACACAGATATTCTTTAGTGAGGTTTTATATTCTTCTCCCAACTGTGCCATGTTATATGATTCGTTAGACATAACATGGTACAGTGCTCCCTCCCTGTCTATAAACCAGATATCATACCTTTTTTCTTCAAATTTATCATAATCTTTTTTATCCTCATAATAGGCAAACACCACATCCGGCATGGCGTTTTCGTCTGTTTTCGGCTGTCCGCAGCCTGGCAGTATGAACCACACCGCCACCAGAAGTATTAACAGCATTTTTAAAAAACCTATTTTTGCACCCATTCCTTACTCCTCTCTTTATCCGTTTTCACTTCCGTTGTCAGCCCTGTCTGTATGCCCATTGGACAGAACCGGACAGGACTGACTGCCTTGGAACCTCCTCTGCTGCTGTCTCCGGGCACTGTTTACCTGGAGGTATTCTGTCCACTCTCCTCCATGGCTTCCTGCACTATGGTGTCCATCCATTTCGCCAGTTCCCCTGCCCTGGGGTCTTCATTGGTATAATAATAGTCTCCTTCTCCATGTAGGGATACTATGACAATATTTCCCTTTTTGTCATAACAATATCCCGACCATTCCTCTGTTGTTCCCTCTCCCCAGTCAAGAAAACTTTCATGTATTTCTACTATGTTTTTGTCACTAACAGATACTTCCCTGAGAATCTTGTATTTTTCCACCAGTTCCTCATACTCAATCTCCCCGACACACACACAGACATCCTTTAACAAGGTCTTATAGTCCTCTCTTAACTGTGCTGTTCCATAGACTTCTCCATTAATGACATGATATAGCCCTCCTCCCTTGTCTATAAACCAGTTATCATATATTTGTTCATTTGTATGTTCATCTTTAAAATATTCAAACACCACATCCGGCATGGCGTTTTCGTCTATTTTCGGCTGTCCGCAGCCTGAAACAGCAAAAAACATAACCATTACTATCACTAAAATAATTTTTTTCATTGCTCGCCTCCTTTTATTGTATCAAGCTTGGCAAAGAAACATTGGAAAAGGTATTAAAGGGTATGATTCCATTTTCCGTAATGTCAAACACATGCCATAATGTTCCTTTTTCCCCCTGGGGTATGGAATAGGTCTTCACCAGTTCATTCCCTTTATAGACGCGTACAACGGCACCCGACAGGGATAATTGTTCACTATTACTGCTGGTTCGATTGGTATAATCATGTACCAGATATTTGAATTTCCCTTTGCTTAACATTTCTGTTGTCACCGTTACGGTGATTGTTTCCGGTCCATAACTGGAAGTATCATCCAAATCCAGCTTCGCAATGTCCTTTCCGTCCACGGTTCCTATGGGTATGGCAAAGCAGACCTGCATTTTCTTTTCCTCATCCTGACAGTAAAGCAAATGGGAATCTAAATCAGCGGGCGTCTTCCCCCAGGTCAGAACAATGCGGTATTCCTCCTCGGAAAGCATAGGCGTTAATACCACGGTCTGCTCTCCTCCATCCGAAACGGATATCACATTGTAATAACCTGTCACAAATCCATCTTTCTTTATTTCAATGGTATAAATCCCTACGGGGAGTCCCAGACTAAATTTTCCGCTGTTATCGGTTATGCCGCGAGTCTCTTCCCCCATAATTGCAGTTACATAGTTTCCCTCTGTATTGTTCCAGCCCTTTCTCGCTTTTATGGATGCTCCTGCAACATTGGTGCCATTTAACGCATGAACCACCTTTCCGGAAATTATTGCCGGAAGCCTGCCAAATATCGCCGGCATGACAATGACCTGCTCCATATAATTGGTCTGCTCCGGAGCAATTTCCACGTTTTCAATCATACATGGGAAATAGCCTTCCGCACAGATGTTAAGGTTATAGGTTCCCTGCTGCAGGACCATCTCATAGTTTCCATTTTCGTCCGTACTGCCAAGGGTGACGTAATTGTCCAGATTGGATTCCCCTGCGCTTGTCCGGCAGGCGGTGATTTTTACACCCTCCAGCTTTTTCCCTTTCTGGTCGGTAATCATTCCCACCAGCATTCCACTGGGCATAGGATTTCCCTGACTGCTCCCATGGGTTTTCAATGCGGTCTCCACACATTTCACCGCATCGGGCAGTCCGTAACCCTTTCCATGGGCATCATTTACCTTAATGCTTATGTTACCGCAGATAATACTCTTAACCAGCGAAGCATTGATTCCCGGCACAGCCTGGTAAAGCAGTCCCGCCACCCCTGCAATATGGGGCGCCGCCATAGAGGTGCCGCTCTTATTCCCATACTGATTGCCGGGTACCGTACTTAAAATATCTACTCCCGGAGCACAGACATCTACCCGCTCCCCCACATTACTGTCATCGGCACAATAATAGTAGGTACGGTTGTTAAGTACACTGTGTCTGACAGAGCCCACTACGATAATACGGGATTTTACAATGCTCATCTCTATGGCATTTAGAAAGCTGTTATACTCTGCCAGTGCATTTCCCGATAATATTGAGTTTACAGAATCTTTGCCTTTTTCATATTTTCTATAGCCATATTTTTGACTGCTGTCCTCAACATATTTCTCTCTCTCTACATTTCCGGCAGAGGTAACGATTACAAAGTCATATCCTGCCAAAATCAACTTGTGAAGGAACTCCTGCATAATCTCCGCATTGGATTTTACATAATTGATAGCCTTTTCATTACCTCTGGAAGCTGCAAAACACTGTAAATGTCCTGTACCATAACTGACGTTAATCACCTTTACATGATTGCCCACCAGATTGGCAAAGGCATATTTATATTCCATGACGCTGGTCATGTTGGGAATCTTATCATTCTTTGCATATCCATATAATTTGGGTCTTGTCACAACACCTGCGATGCCCACATTATTCCGGGAAGCCGCCATAATTCCAGCCACATGGGTTCCATGACCAGAGGTCAGATTCGTGCTGTTGTTAAAAACATGCTCAAAATTTTCCTGCAAATCCTCATGGGCTTCATCAAACATATTGTCAATTACTCCCATGCGCACAGGCACAAAATCCTTACTGTAATCCCACGCGCTGGGAATTTTCAGTGCTTCCAGTCCCCAGTTGTTCCCATCCGGCGTTTCCTCATCCCAGGTATCCTGCCCATACTCCGTATCCGTTGTCACCGTCATATCATCCTCTGTCTCCACCACGCTGTTTAATGTCACATTACTGATATAGCTGTAGCTGTTCAGATAAGACATGATAATATCCAATTCTTCTTCCGTTTTTTCTTCCCGGAATGCAATCTGATAATCATTTGTCAGTTGAAGATATCCCACAATATCGGCTTCCACACTGTCAGCCATCTGTTCCACAACATCTTTGGGAACACCCAGCATTGCACTGATTAACAACTGGTTTTTGACATAAATAATTCCGGTGTTGTCATTGAAAACAATATCTTCCTCACCGGGCGCCTGAAAATACGCCTCACCGATATCCTCCAGCGGCTCCCTCTCCCGTTCCGGCAGGGGCGTCTCCATGGAAAATTCCCTGACAGAAACATTGCATATTTCCTTTTGGGAACTGCCCTGCTCCACAACAAACCCAAATCCAACGCTTGCATGGGCTTCTATGTTCTGATTATATCCTGCATTGTGAATGATGTAATGGTTTTCCTCATGGGAGATAAATTCTGCGTCCCAGATACTGCTGATTTCATTTTCGTAATCAAATTCCAGGGTCCAGTCTTCCAGCACCGCATCTGTATGATTGGTTATGACTATCTTTGCGGTAAAACCATTCCCCCAGTCACTGTCCACAACATATTGGGCTGTGTAGTCCTCTCCATTTACTTCCCGACTGTCACCCAATAACTCATATTTTTGGGGAAACCCTTTAAAATCTTCCTTTCCGCTAAATCCGAACCGGACACTGCCACCCACCGCAATATCCCGGTTCCAGCCTGCATTTTTAATCACATAACTGCCATTATCACAGGATACGGTCTCCCCATTCCAGATATCTGCAATCCCACCGGGATAGTCAAATTTCAGGCACCAGTTTTCAATCAGGCTGTCTCCGGTATTTTCAATCTCCACACCTGCATTGTAGCCGCCTTCCCAGCATCCTGACAGCGAAAAGGTTACTCTGTAGTTTTCCGCCTCATAAACTGCCTGCGTTGTGGTGCCATCCCATCCCCCGCTGTTTTCTGTCTCCCAGATAAATTGTCCGTCCGAAACCGATGCTCCTGCTGCCTCCGCTTCTGTCTGCCGGGCATCTGCGCACTCCGCAGACGGAATATCATTCTTTTCCACAGACCGGCTATCACCGTTCTCCGCGGCTGATACCCTGCTGCCCGGCGCTGCGCTGACAACTGCCAGTACCAGCACAGCCGCCAAAACCTTTGTAAAGCTCTTTTTCATGTGTATATCCCTCTCTCATTCCTATTATTTGTAAACAGGATGCACTCCGGGATAAACACAAAACGGCTGCAATGAAAACATTGCAACCGAACTATCATAATAATACAGTATTATAGAATTTACCACTTTTTCCTTAGTAACTTCCCCCATATTACCTTAGACTTCCAGCTTTGCGTCCCTGGATTTCCCCAAGTTTGCCCCGATTTACATCCTTAACGTTACCATGGCAGGGTGCATCTGTCAATAAAAATCCAAGGTTTTCCATGCCGGGAAGTTATTATGGCTCGAATCCACTGCGCAGCTTCTGCAGCGCCTTTTTTTCTATCCGGGATACATAGCTTCTGGATATTCCCAAACGGTTCCCAATTTCATTCTGGGTCATCTCCCGCACACCTCCGATACCATACCGCAGCATAATAATCTCTTTCTCTCTGGCATCCAGCTTTTCATCCAGCATGGACAGCAGCTTCCTGATATTGCCGTGAAGCACCATTCTATCCACCACATCCTGCTGCTGGTGTTCAATCACATCTACCAGATGTATCTCGTTTCCCTCCTTATCCTGACCGATTGGCTCAAACAAAGAAACCTCTCTGGCTGTTTTCTTTTTGCTGCGTAAAAGCATTAACAGCTCATTGTCTATACATCGGCAGGCATAAGTCGCCAGTCTTCCTTTCCCTGCATCAAAAGTATCCACCGCCTTAATCAGTCCGATACATCCAATGGATATCAAATCTTCTATATCTTCATCCACGTTCTGGTATTTTTTGGCAATGTGGGCAACTAACCGCAGGTTTCTTTCCACAAGGACATCTTTCGCCCGCTTTGCCTCTGCATGGGTGCCTTCTTTGAGCAAACGAATGAATTCCGCCTCTTCTGCCTGCGTCAACGGCTTCTGAAAGGTTTTCAAAAATAGCCTCCGTGGATTTTACTTAAGAATAGTTTATGTCAGAAACTGTCCACAAGTGCATGTCACCCTGAGAATAAAAACTGTGCCATCACATAATTGCTTAAATCCAGCCCTCTTGATGTAAGAGCCAGCCTTGCGCCGTCTTCCGTATCTTCCCCGTGATACTCCAGAAGACCATCCTCTATATTTTTGTGAATCACCTCCCCATACACCGCTCTCATGGAAATACCAAAACGGTGCTCAAATTCCCTTTCCCTTACCCCCCTCGTCATACGGAGCCCCAGAAACATAAATTCTTCCATAGCGTCCTGTTCACCCAGGACGGCATCTTCTCTACGGCACCCCAGAGGATTACGGATATACCTCTCCACATCCGCTGTATTCTGAAATCTGACCTCCTCCACCAGAGATGCGGCACTGACACCAAATCCCACATAGGATACTCTTGTCCAGTATCCTATATTATGGCGGCAGGCATATCCTGCTTTGGCATAATTGGATATCTCATAACGCACATATCCTCTGTCTGCAAGAAAATGCTCTGTCTCCTCATACATTTTCCGTTCCGTATCCTCGTCCACAAGCTCCAGCGCACCCCTTTCCTGCATCATGGCAAAGGGTGTCCCTTCTTCCACAATCAGACTGTAGGCAGATATGTGCTCCGGCGGGGAAGCAAGTCCGCACACTTTTTGCAGCGTATTATGGTAGGAAGCAGGGGTCTGTCCGGGCAGGGCACTCATAATATCCACATTAATATTGGAAAATCCTGCTTCTCTTGCCAGATAATAGCTTTTCTGAAACTGCTCCCAGGTATGGATTCTCCCAAGTGTTTTTAACTCTCTGTTATCTGCTGACTGTAACCCTATACTGAGTCGGTTGATACCCGCCTTTTTATACAAAAACAGCCCCCGCGCAGTCACTGTCCCAGGGTTCATCTCCATGGTAATCTCTGCATCCTGCGCCATATAAAAATGCTCCCTGATACAGTCCATTACCTTCACAATCCACTCCGGTTTTACCGCACTGGGGGTTCCACCGCCGATAAATACCGACACCACCCTGTACTCCCCATACTCTACAGCGCGGAAGGAAATCTCGGACAACAGCGCCCTCATATATTTCTCTTTGGTCGCCTCTGCGGCAGGGGCAGAATTGAAATCACAGTACAGGCACTTCTGCACACAGAAAGGAATGTGCACATATATCTCCAGATTTTTATCATTCCTGTCAATTCTGCTTTTTCTACTATTTTCTGTCATCCAGCTTCAACACGCTCATAAACGCCTTCTGGGGAATCTCCACATTGCCAATCTGGCGCATACGTTTTTTGCCTTCCTTCTGTTTTTCCAACAGCTTTTTCTTACGGGTGATATCACCGCCATAGCACTTCGCCAGCACATCCTTGCGCATTGCCTTTACTGTCTCACGGGCGATAATCTTGCCGCCCACTGCTGCCTGAATGGGTATCTCGAATAAATGGCGGGGAATTTCGTCCTTTAATTTTTCACACATTTTTCTGCCTCTCTCGTAAGCAGAGTCAGCATGTACAATAAAAGAGAGTGCGTCCACTTCCTCCCTGTTAATGAGAATATCCAGTTTCACCAGACTGGACTGCTCGTACCCTTTGATATCATAGTCAAAAGAGGCATATCCTCTGGAGCGGGATTTCAGCGCATCAAAAAAATCATATATAATTTCGTTCAGGGGAAGTTCGTATTTTAACAGGGCTCTGGTTCCCTCGATATACTCCATGCCCAGATAACGTCCTCTTCTCTCCTGACACAGTTCCATAATGGAGCCGATAAACTCCGAAGTCACCATAATCTCCGCATTGACAATGGGCTCTTCCATATATTCGATTTCCGATGGGTCGGGAAGGTTGGAGGGATTGGTTAACTCCACAATCTCCCCATTGGTCTTGTGTACTTTGTAAACAACTCCCGGTGCCGTCGTCACCAAATCCAGATTATTTTCTCTCTGCAGACGCTCCTGAATGATCTCCAGATGGAGCAGCCCCAGAAATCCGCACCGGAAGCCGAAGCCCAGTGCAATGGATGTCTCCGGCTCATAATTCAGGGAGGCATCATTTAACTGCAGCTTTTCCAGCGCATCCCGCAAATCCGGGTACTTTGCACCGTCTGCGGGGTACATGCCGCAGTACACCATGGACTGCACCTTTTTATATCCGGGCAGCGGCTCCTTACAGGGATTATTATCGTCTGTAACCGTATCTCCCACTGCCGTATCCTTTACATTTTTGATGGAAGCAGTAATATAGCCCACCATACCGGCAGACAGCTCCTCGCAGGGGATAAACTGTCCCGCGCCAAAATATCCCACTTCCACAACCTCTTCCTTTGCCCCCGTTGCCATCATGCGTATCATGGTTCCTTTTTTCACACATCCTTCCATGATACGGCAGAAAATGATAACTCCCTTATATGGGTCATACAGCGAATCAAATATCAGTGCCTGCAGAGGACCTGCAGGGTTGCCGCTGGGCGCCGGAATTTTTGCCACAATCTGCTCCAGCACCTCGTCGATACCGATTCCGTTTTTGGCTGAAATAAGCGGGGCATCCTGCGCCTCTATGCCGATGACGTCCTCAATCTCTTCTATCACTCTCTCGGGCTGGGCACTGGGCAGGTCGATTTTATTGATAACCGGAAAGACATCCAAATCATGGTCCAGTGCCAGATACACGTTTGCCAGCGTCTGTGCCTCAATCCCCTGGGCGGCGTCCACCACCAGAATGGCGCCGTCGCAGGCAGCCAGGGAGCGGCTGACTTCATAATTAAAATCCACATGTCCCGGCGTATCAATCAGGTTAAAAATATATTCCTCACCATCTTTTGCCTTGTATACGGTACGCACAGACTGTGCCTTGATGGTGATGCCTCTTTCCCTCTCCAGCTCCATGTTATCCAGCACCTGCGCCTGCATTTCCCTGCTGGTTAAAAGCCCTGTCTGCTCAATAATTCTGTCTGCAAGGGTGGATTTACCATGGTCGATATGCGCAACAATACAGAAATTGCGGATTTTACTTTGGTCTATCGCTGCCATTTTTGTCTTTCCTCTCTGTTTTTCATCTATTAAAACAGTTTGATTGTAGCAGAATTTTCCTTTATTGTCCATTCCCTTATTCTGCAGCTTCCCCGGAAAGTACCAAATCCAGAATATGTGCCAGCGGCTCGCAGGCATTCATGGCCTCTTCCACTGTATTATTCTGGGCGCCCAGTTCAATCAGCAGTGTTTTGGGACGCAGGTGCATGTTATAGCGGTACCCTTTCAGATAAATTTTTCTGGTAAGTCCCGGATAATACTCCATGGCAGTGCGCTGCATCTGAAAGGAAAACGCCAGGTTATCGTCTATATTTTCATTATACAGGTAAGAGATATTTCCTGTCTTGCGTGTCCTGCTCAGTCCGTTGAAAAACATGAACCGGGCAGTTGGTCTTCCGTCCAAATCCATCACTAGTCTGGTTTCTTCCGCCATCTGGTCCCGGTGCAAATCAATTACCACCTGAATGGAAGGATTCTCTGCAAGCACCTGCTCAATGGCGGGAAGTGCATTGGAATAGGCATCATCTCTTGCTTCATCATACTGTCCGGTATGGTGCAGTACGTTATAACCGTACTGTGTAGTAAGGATTTCCGTCAGATGGTCTCCCACCCCTACAATGCCCGTATGTACATCCCCTGCTGTGGAATCGGCAAACATTTCCTGGGAGTGGGTGTGGTAAATCAAAATCTGGGGTCCCTCCCCATCCTTTGTTATCGTCATATCCCTGCTGCCCAGTTTGGACACATCCAACTGGTCGCTGCCCGCCATGGTATTCTGGTCTATGGTATAACAGCTCTTAATCAAAGTCTCATAGTTATTCCAAAGCTGCAGGTCAATGGGATTGACGCGCTCATGGGGTACAAATACACTGCTCTTTGTGGCAGCCGTATTCTCTGCCAGCATCAGTTCCTCAAGGGTCTTGTCTGTCACATCCTCTCCGGTTATTTCATTCGGAACTCCCATGCCATCCTCATTCTGTTCTGTAACCGGCGGATTCTCCTCCTGCCACATGCCCTCTTGCGCCTCCTTGGCCAGTATCTGTTCCACTGACAGATATTCATCACCATCCCCATACCTCTGTGCTCGTTCCATATCCTGCATATAGCCATATAAAGGCATCATACAGATTATCTGTTTTTCCAGCCAGTCACTGTTCTCTTTCCGGCTGTACTCATTTCCCTCCACATAAGTGTAAGCAAACAAAGGCAGATATTTTTTATAAATCATGGTATCCATTTCCTGTACCAGACCACCCGTTACCACATCCCCAAAGGATGTCCTGCCATTTTTTATATCTCTTACCGTCACGGAAAGCAATAAAAACAAAACAGCCAATCCCGCCAGCCAGACGGCAGGATGGACTGTCACTTTTTCCCGCATATTTTCACCAAACACGCTCCCTTCGGGATGTCTTCTCTGTGAAAATATATGCTGTTCCTCCAACAGCTATTCCATTCCTTTTTCCAATGCGATATTAATCCCCTCCGACACGGTAAAGCTGACTCTCTTCACCACAGAATCAATATCCTTGCCTGTCATATACATATTATTTAATTCGGAAAATACACTCCTGTGCTGTCCCATATACTTTACCCGGTCGAACTCTTCATCTCCCTCCAGAAGGCGTTCCAGTGCATCCCCCACTATCGTTGCCGCATCCACCACAGTGGGTACACCGATGGCGATAACAGGGATTCCCAGACTTTCCTCCGTCATGGCGTTTCTGTGGTTTCCCACGCCGGAACCGGGATGAATACCCGTGTTGGTAATCTGGATAGTACGGTTTAACCTTTTGGTACTGCGGGATGCCAGCGCATCCACCACAATCAGTACATCCGGCTTTGTCTCACTTATCACACCTTTTACAATCTCTGCTGTTTCCATGCCTGTCTTTGCCATAACTCCCGGTTCAATACTGCTGACCTGGTTCATTTTATTGCAGTTATAAGCCGCCTTGCCATACTCCCGTATCACATGACGTGTAATAAACAGATTATCCACCACCTGGGGGCCCAGCGCGTCAGCCGTCACCTCCCTGTTGCCCAGACCCACCACCAGAATGGACCTTTCTTCCTCCATATCGGGCAACATCTCAAGCAGCTCTTCCGCCAGACAGTTTGATATCTCCCTGTGGTAATCCTCATCCGGCTCCACCATTGCCGGCGCCTCCATGGTGACATATGTCCCTATGGGCTTCCCCATTGCCTTTGCACCATTTTTCGTCTCTATAAATACTTTGGTGACCTGAATATCATCCTCTTTGCGGTAATATTCTTCCACCCGCACTCCCCGCAGTTCACTGTCTGCCTCTGTAATATACTCTCTTGCTTCCAGTGCCAAATCTGTCCTGATTTGAAAATTCCTCATAACCTTTGCCCATACCTTTCCCATTGCCCGTCATACCGACTTCTCTTTGCCAGTATTTGCAATTTTCTTTAAAATATGTATTGACAAATGCACCAGAATTTACTACACTACAATAGTATGTTTTCGTTAGTCGTCCGTGTCTGGCTAAAGTGAAACATTTTCAAAAAAATTTAACGATTGAATACAAATGGAGGTGTACAACTTGGCTAACATTAAATCTGCTAAAAAAAGAATTTTAGTAACACGCACTAAGACTGAAAGAAATAAAGCTATCAAATCCGGCGTTAAAACAGCTATTAAAAAAGTATATGCTGCAATCGAGTCCGGTGACAAAGCTAATGCTGCTGCAGAACTTCAGGCGGCTACTAAGACTATTGAAATGGCTGCCAGCAAGGGTGTTTACCACAAGAACAATGCCGGCAGAAAAGTTTCCCGTATCAGCAAAGCTGTAAACGAGATGGCTTAATTTTTTATAACATATTGTATATTAAAAAGCACCTATACCGTCATGTAGGTGCTTTTTTTATATGTTTTATTCTTTTATCTTCTGCGTCCTCCGCCGCCATGACTGACCCCACTGCGGCTCACATGCCCGCCGCCACCGCCGGAGCGTCCTCCGCCACTGCCACTGCTGCTGGTTTCGATTCTCCTTGTGACCGTATTCTTTCTAATAAAGTTGTCCGTGCTGACATTCATCTGCCTGCTGCCCACGGGAACATAGGTGTCCGCTCTGGTAGTATCCTCCGCTTTCTTCTGGTGCAGGTGGGATACCGCATAAAATACAGCCACCAGAAGAGGCAGGATGACAATCAGCCACCATGGAATAGCCAGACGGGAAGATTTCATGCGGCGGCAGACCTCATCCACATACGCTTTATATGCCTCATAAGGACTGTCCTCCACCTTGTTGTACACGGTGTCCAACACTCTGTCAATGTCGGAATCACTAAAAGTGCGGTATACCCGGCCGCAGGTGGACAGCCAGCTTCCCTCCTGTCCCTTATACCAGTTATCCAAAAGAAGCGCTCCGTCCCCACGAATCTTATCGTAACCAAACTGGTTATCATCATAAAAATTATCCGCATAATTCATCATCTCATAATTCCATGATGAACCTAATATTTCCATATCCTCCAATACCGTCAATACCACCAGATGGATATGGTACTTATTTTCACAGGATGCAATATGCTTTTCCAGCTTCTCCTCTTCCGTATCGCTCAGCACATCCGCATAATCATATACCCTTTTTTCCGGCGCCGCCTTGTTCTCTTTTCCCGCAGCTCTGCTCCAGACCATGCCTCCAAGAACAAGGACAAATAAAACTGCTATTCCGATAAACCAGAAGCGGAAATAGTGGAAATACTGTTTTCGCGCTTCCTTTTTGATTTCTTTATCCATTTTCCGTTCTGCTCCTTTTTATGTAGATTTTCATCAAAGAAATAATCTTATTATACTGCTTAAAAGAACCAGGATTACAGTGAGACATCCCCACAAAGTTCCTGCATATGCAAATACCTTTGGACGTGAAATTGGCGCTGTTCCCACAATTTTTCCCGTCTGTCCGTTTACATAAAAAGGATAATCACAGTCTTTGTATTTGTACTGGTATTTCCACACTGGAAGCATACCGTACTGGGTACTGCTGTCTTTTACATTCATATCATTATGCAGCACTCTGACACTGCCATAACCGGAATAAGTTCCTTTCAGTATTTTCTCCACATCTTCCTTCATTTTCTGCCTTGCCCTTGACTCCACAACACCGGATGTCATGTTGTATTTTTCTGCATAAAAACCCGACATATATTCCGGTTTAAATGCTTCCAACTGTTCATAACCATACGGTTCCATCAAATCCATGACATCATCCGGCATCTGTAAGGAAGCGTCCACCGGTATTTTGCGGAATCCAATATCCATGTTACGGCGGACATCATAATAGGACGTCTCTGTGTATTGTATATTTCCCGCCGTCCATGTTTTTACCCTGGTTCCCTCTCCCTGAAAATCACAGTTCGTGTCATAATCATAGAACCAGTACGGCACATACATACCCTGCATACCATTCAGTTTAACTTCGGACAGAAAATCCGTTGGCGCAAACAGGCATTTTTTAAACTTTTCCCGAATTGCCTTTTTACAGTTTTCTTTTCCCATCTGGAACGGAATGATTAGCTTAGGTTCAAACTCTCCTTCCACTCTTTCATTAAATATCAGATAGCTGTCACAGTAAGGACACTGAGTGGCAGAGGTGTGCTCCTGCACCGGGATTTCTCCGCCACAATTGGGACATATCTCCATCGCTGCCGAAGTGCTGTCACGTCTCTCCTGGCTTTCTTCACTGTCGCAGTAGGGACATATCATTTTGTGTTTTTCAGGACTATATATTACATTGCCTTCACAATTCTTACACTTAAATATCATTCTGCCACTCTTTCTTATCCTATTTTCTAATTTGTTTTCGTTCTTCCATTGTCAGAACTCTGAAATCCATTTTCCATCGTCAATGCTTTGAAATTTCTTCTTTATCAGTTTTGTATCAGTTCCAGCAGATTGCCGGTAATATCCGCCATATTGGCAGATGCCTCTTTTGTTTCGTGGGAAATCTGTATGTTTTCCTCCACCACATCTGAAATCCGGCGTAACTGGCTGACAGCCGTCTCTACCGTATTCACATTCTGCTGCACCATCTGGGATATGGCTCCAACCCCCTGTCTGGACTTCTCAATGTTTTCAACCACATCACCAAAGGTTTCCACCGTCTGTCCGGTAATTTTCTGTCCTTCCTTCACCGCCTGCATGGAATTGGTAATCAGCTCATAGGTCTCCTTCGCCGCCTGGGAACTTCTTGCCGCAAGCTCTCCTACCTCCGCAGCCACCACAGCAAATCCTCTTCCTGTTTCACCTGCCCTTGCCGCTTCAATGGAAGCATTCAAAGACAGCATATTGGTCTGCTGGGCGATGGAATTAATTTCATCGATAATTTTCTCAATCTCCATGGACATATCACTGATTTTCTGCATGGAACCCTGAAGCAATACCATCTGCGACTGTGTCTCCCTGATTTTTTCGCTGGTGGCATCCGTCGTCTCGGTAATATCCGCAGAGGTATCCGCACTGCGGTTTAACTCCTGCGTCAACTGTTCCATAATCTGCTGCAAATCGGAAACTGCTTTCTCCTGCTTGTCTGTACCATTGTATATATTGTCTGCATTTTCCAGTGTTTTGCCGGATACCTCACCCAGCTCGCTGCAGGCATTTTTCACATTCTGTATCATCATCCGGGTGTTTTCCACATCCGCTTCCTGCTGCTGCATCAGATTTTCATTCTTGCGCATACTCTGACAGATACTTTCCACCATTTTATTGATGCTTGCGGAAAGCTGTTCAAACTCCGGATTTCCTTTCTCATTTACAGTAATATCAAAGTTTCCGTCGGCAATTTTTTTCATGGAATCAATAATATGGTTTAGTCCACGTACAATTTTACTGTCAACCATCCGGTTAATCATAACAATCAGTACTCCGAAAATCAGCAGAACACTGAGAGCCACCATCAGTGTCTGGCTGCGGCTTGCGGCATAATATTCGGATAAGGGCAGAAATGTTCCAATTATCATATCATCATTGTCTTCCGCATAAATATAGCCATTTTTTCCATCTATTCTCTCACTTTTGTATCCCACAAAATCTTTGGGAAAACCGGCATCCACGGCCGGTGTGCCAATCAATGCCTCATTGGGATGGGCAAGCAGCAGACCGCTTGCTTTGTCAATGGCATAAATATAACCGTTCGTGCCAAAATCAATATCATTAAACACCACGGATATGTCCGTCCCCGCAAGAACCTCCTCCAGCACCTCCGGGCGCACACCCACCTGCACAAGCCCTTTCGCATCACTTCTTGCCACGCCGATATACTGCATGACAATCCCCTCTGCAACGTTCATCTGGGGCTCCTGCACAATCTCAATGGACGGGTCATCCACAATAACCATAAACGCATTGGACTGTTCCCCGCTTTTCATGTCGAAACCAACATACGCATCAATCGTGCTGCTGGTAATAATTCCTTTTGCGTCAATAATATGTACCTCATTAACCATCAGTTTGTCCCTGATATCATTTAATCTGGCCGGCTTATCCGCAATGGAGGGATCCAGGGCAAGCATATCTGCAAAAGCCCTTGCCTTGGCAAGATTATTCTGTCCGAGGTTTTCTGTCAGTCTGGCCACATTTGCTTCATTGTCCGCCAGTTTTTCCCTGACGTCCGCCAGCTTGTTCTGACTGGAAACCTTATTATCGTGCCGGTTCGTAACAGCCTGCAGGGAAAACATGGCTAAAATTGTTACAACAAATGCTATAACCATGTACATAAAAAGTTTTTGTGTAAAAATTTTTTTCATTCTCTGAGCCCTCTTTTCTCTTGAAATTGTCAAACGTGCTATATTTATTAATTATAATAGAAAACTGCCTTTTTCGTCAATTATTATAGGCAAAATCTTCTCCTATTGGGTAACAGTCCAGCCTTTCCTCTTTCCAGTATATTTTGCGGAAATCGAGGTGCTGTGTCAGGGCT
>CAZRZM010000024.1:19858-25704 GCA_964604575.1 uncultured Acetatifactor sp. | reverse complement strand
ATTGTCTCCGGTATCTTCCATGCCGAGTGAAAGTCTGATGGCATAAAAAATCCTCCTAGTAGTTTCGACAAGGTATATGCACCTTGTGTATCTTCCTCTACTCTATGGTGATATCATTATTCTCACCACTTTTGTTCATTTCGCCAATCGTTATATTTATTTTTTCGTTTTTCATATCATTATATATTAAGTGTTTGATATATTCAGTTATTGATTTAAACCCTTTTCTTTTTGCGTATTCTGCAATAATTTCTCTGTCACCTTTTTTTACGTTGACGGGTATTCTGTCATATTTTTCTTTTACATATGTTTGGTCGTATTTATTTTTGTTGAATGCCATATTGCCTCCATTCTTAATAACCTACTGTGCATGGATTCTGCCATTATAGGTGGATACTCATATCCTCTTCCGCTGTCCTATTCCTGCACAGTAAGAGGTGCATTATCTTCTGTTCAGGTCTTCAAATTCCTGCTGTTTCTGTGTCCATTTTCTATCCCCTTATCGTATAGTAATGTTTACATTTCCGTCTCCATTGATATCACCCACAGAAATACTCTTATCACTGTTCATGTCACGTCTAATTAAGTCATTTACATATGCGTTGAATGACTTATACCCTTTTGATATCCAGTGTGCGTCTATTTTGGGACGTTCATCCAGTCTGACCTGCACGCTTAGTCTTGCATAATGCGTTCTATTGTATTCATTTCTATATTTTACGCTATCAAATTTTTCCATAAAACCCCCATATGTATTGTGTAAGATATACAAAAAAATTCATAGTATTATTGTGTAAAATGTATATGTACATCTTGTGTGATATATGATATAAACTAAAAATATGACAGTCCTACCTTGCCTATGACGGACGCGACATAGTTCTGTATACCTCGCTGGAACGTACCATGCGCAACCTCTGCAGGCTGTGTGACATGCCCCTTATCAACACACACCTTATCCGCAAGACCTTTGCCACGAAACTGCACTTCTCCGGTGTTCCCACGCGTGTTGTGTCAGACCTGCTGGGACACAGTAAGATAGCCACCACGGAAAACAGCTATATTCTGAACTATAACGGCAACTATGAGAAGCTTCTCGGGTATATGCGCGATGGACTTAAGTACATGCACTGAAAAAATCCGGTTCACCAGAACCGGATACAGAACACGGAAAGCAGATAACGGGAATCGAACCCGCCTCCTCGGCTTGGGAAGCCGATGTTCTACCGATGAACTATATCTGCAAATAATAATACGTTACACGGGGTGAACTCCTTCACTCTCTGTAACGTATTTATTATACATGAAACATCCACATATTTCAATGAGTAAATTCTGTAATTTTATAAATTGTAAATCATTTTATGGGCGGAGCGCCTCACAATGAAAAACCAATGCCTGCGGCATTGCTCAAAGACGAGACGCAAAGCGGCGCCGGATGCAAAGCATACGCTTTTATGAATGTGAGGGCTGAACTGTTCCGCCCAGAAAGGCTTGTCCACTCTACCGCGCCAGCTCTTTCAGGCTCTCCACCAGTTCCAAATCAGAGGGAAGTACCTTAATATTAGTTGAAACAGGCTCCTCTCCCGGTTTGGTGACGCTGATTTCTATTATAGTACCTTCCGGGATTCCATTTCCTTTCAAAAATACGGCATTTACAAAAGCTTCAAACTTGGGATGATTCTGCGTAAAAGTATTTTTTGCACTCATCAGTTTCATCAACATTGCCGGATTCATCATTTGTCTAACACCCCCAACCATTTTAATGCGTTCCAGATGCCGTCTTCCATGACATCTGTGGTAACATAATCTGCCATATCCAGAACCGCCCTGGAGGCATTTCCCATGGCAATACTGCATCCAGCATATTCCAGCATGGGCAAATCATTATTACTGTCACCGACTGCCACTGTATCCTCTATAGGAATCCCCAGTATTCCTGCAAGATATTCGATGGCGCTTGCTTTGGAATATCCTTTGGGCAGAATTTCATAAAAACCCTTTTCCCGGTCTATAAAATCCAGTTCTTCTGCAAATTCTGCGGCAAAGGCATCCATCTGCTCCTTGTTGTCAACGTAGGCATAAAATTTATCAAAATTGCCGGGCGCATGTTCCAGCCCGCTGTAATACACTCCCTGGAATGGTCTGGCAAAATTACGGAAGGTTTCTGTGTGCAGTTCATCCAAATCCGCACAATAATTGTCTGCCCAGCCTTCCAGCATGGCATCAATTTTATGTCTCGCAAGTCCTTCCATGATGCGCAGGGAAAGCTCCCGGGGAAATGTCTTGTGCAGCAGCTCCTTACCATGATAAATTACCATCGTACCACAGCCCAGCAGATATCCGTCAAACTCCACCTGGTCGGTAATCTCCCTGCCCACCAGTATCCGGGTTCTGCCCGAATTAATCACACAGATATGTCCATTCTCCCTTGCGGTGCGCACTGCACGTCTGGCACTCTCCGGTATCTGCTGTCCCACATTCCCAATCAGCGTTCCATCAATGTCAAAACAAATCAGCTTCTGTCCCATGTCCTGTCTCCCATGCACTTTCCTTTCATCCATTCTTATTTTATTTCCGGTATAATCTTCTTTTGTTTGATACATTCTATTCATGTAAACCCATATATGGATTCAGGAGCAGGCATGTCAAAATGCAGAGTTCCTGCACCATATAATATTACAGAAACGAGGTTGATTATGAACGAAAAAAATAATAAACAGAGCAAGAATCTAAAGGTTGTGGATGCCTATGACGACGGCAATATTCCACAGACCGACTTACCCAAAGATATCATTCCCGACGAAGTTCCCAGAAAAGACGGACCCGGCGGCGAATCCTCCAGGCAATAGCCAAATACCCATATAAACATGGATACCTGATTCGTTACTTGCTGAAACAGCACAAAATTGCCCGACCACATATGGCCGGGCAATTTTTCATTCCAAGCAATTTTGTTATGCAATCTTGCTTTTTGCAAGCTCTGCCAGGGTCTTAAATCCTTCTGCATCATTTACTGCCATCTCTGCCAGCATTTTTCTATTTATGTCAACCTCTGCCAGTTTCAGACCATACATAAACTTGCTGTAGGATAAGCCGTTCAGTCTGGCTGCCGCATTGATACGGGCAATCCATAACTGTCTGAACTGACGTTTTCTCTCTTTTCTACCGGAATAGGAGCTTGCAAGCGCTCTCATAACAGACTGTTTTGCGATTCTGTACTGTTTGCTTCTGGCTCCTCTATAGCCTTTTGCAAGCTTTAATACTCTATTATGTTTTCTTCTGGCATTCATGCCGCCTTTAATTCTTGCCATGTCTTATCTCTCCTCCTTACCTGATTATAAATAGGGTAAAATCTTCTTCATATTCTTAACATTGGTTGCATCAGTCATTGCAGGCTTTCTAAGATTACGTTTTCTCTTAGTAGATTTCTTGGTTAAGATATGGCTCTTATAAGCTTTTGCTCTCTTTAATTTACCTGTTCCTGTTGCTTTAAAGCGCTTAGCTGCTGCTCTGTTTGTCTTCATTTTTGGCATAACGGGTTCCTCCTAAATTTTTCAATAATCTATTTTAACTGTACAAACTAACGCTTCTCAGTTAAAAACATAGTCATACTTCTGCCTTCTATCTTGGGCGCTTTCTCAATCACCGCAATGTCGGACAGACTCTCCGCGAAGTCATCCAGAATATGTCTGCTGTTATTCATATGTGCCATTTCACGGCCTCTGAAACGCAGTGTAATCTTTACCTTGTCACCTTTGGAAAGAAATTTTCTCGCAGAATTGACCTTGGTATTAAGATCATTGGTGTCAATATTAGGAGACAGCCGAATCTCCTTAATCTCAATTACCTTCTGCTTCTTCTTGGCTTCCTTCTCTTTTCTAATCTGTTCATACTTGTACTTGCCGTAATCGACAATCTTACATACCGGCGGCTTCGCTGTGGGTGCAATCTTTACCAAATCCAGTTCTGCTTCCTCCGCCAGCTTCATGGCTTCCCACGCGGACATAATGCCGAGCTGCTCGCCATTTTCACCAATCAAACGTACTTCCTTGTCCCTGATTTGTTCGTTAATCATTAAATCGCTAATGGTCTTACCCTCCATCAAAAAGAAAATTGCGTCATGTGAATGCCACAAAAAAATGGACAGCATCGCTATCCACCTAATCATTCACTCTATTCCGACAAGCCAAAACACAAACCCACTTCCGGCTTCATCAATATAGAAAGATATGAACTCTTACCAGCCCGTTCGCTGTAAGGTGAGAGCGGATACTCTGCTTGTTCTCTGTGTTCTTCACACGCTTATACACTTTACCATACATCCGGACTGTTGTCAACCATTATTTTCTATTATTTATTTCTATCTCCGTCCCAAAAGTTACAGTCTGACTTTCCACGTCAGTTAGCCACTTCCGGAAAATTCTGTTATGCGGAAATCGAGGTGCCACAATGAGGCTTCTGTCATCAGGCAAGAGTTACTGATGACAGAAACCCCATCATGGCACCGACTCCACAAAAAAGCAGGGCGCAGACTGTGTAACCGCAATCTACACTACTTCTCTGTAAATGTTGCGCAGGCGGTCTCCTTACAGTCACACGCGCCGCATCCTTTAATATCCACATGGTCTGCAACGCATTTATAATTACTGTTATAAATACATTTTACTGCCTCACAGTCAATACTGATGGTTCTGCTGGGGTGAGACAGGGAACTTGTAAATGCATCATGTGTGTCCGATTTCTGGGCAAAGCTCTCGCAACAGGTATCTTCACAGTCACACGCATGTTTTCCGCCTACCATAATGTCGCCCTTGCTGCAAAGGCATTCCTTATTATAGCTACAGTTTTTTACATCACATTTTAAATCTGCCATAGCAACCTCCTTCTGCGCCATTCCATTCTCGCATAAAATGACACAGAAGTAGTCTGCCCTATAAATTTTATTTTATTCCCGCGAGGAATGAGGAAACTAAACATGCTTGCATGGATATTTGACTTGTCTTATTTCTGCTCTTCCACAACTTCCACCTTACGGATTTCTTTGGTGCGTATTTCCCTGCAAATCTGGTCGATAAATACATCCAGCGCTTTTGTTCCCTCATCTCCTGCAAAACGGCTTCTGACGGAAACAACGCCTTCTTCCTCTTCCTTCTGTCCAACCACCAGCATATAGGGGACTTTTGCAAGCCGTGCCTCACGAATTTTAAAACCGATTTTTTCTGAACGGGTATCCGTCGTCACCAGAATACCGTTCTTTTTCAGCTCCTGTTCCACTTTATGGGCATAATCCGCATATTTTTCAGAAATAGGAAGAACGCGGACCTGCTCAGGACACAGCCAGGTAGGGAACTTACCTTCATATTTTTCAATGAGCCATGCCAAAGTTCTCTCATAGCATCCCATGGAGGTTCTGTGGATAATGTACGGGCGCACCTTATCACCATTCTGGTCGATATAGTACATATCAAACTGCTCTGCCAGCAGTGCGTCCCACTGAATGGTAATCATGGTATCTTCCTTGCCATATACATTGCGGGCATTGATATCCACTTTGGGACCATAGAAAGCAGCTTCTCCCACATCCTCCACAAAGTCAATATTCAACTCTTTCAAAAGCTGGCGGATACTCTCCTGAGTCTGCTCCCATACTTCGGGCTCGCCGATATATTTTTCGCGGTTGTCCGGGTCCCATTTGGATAAATGATAGGTCACATCCTCCTCCACACCCAGCACCGTCAGACAATGCTTTGCAAGAGCCATACACCCCTTAAATTCTTCCACCATCTGGTCCGGTCTCACAATCAAATGTCCCTCGGAAATAGTAAACTGACGGACGCGGGTCA
>CAZRZM010000024.1:441-19848 GCA_964604575.1 uncultured Acetatifactor sp. | reverse complement strand
GGTGGAAGTCTCACCGTAACGCAGAGGCAAATCGCGGTAGGATTTCTGGCTGGCTTTGTATACATAATACTGGAAAGGACAGGTCATAGGACGAAGTGCCAGCACTTCTTTGTCTTTTTCCTCATCACCCAGCACAAACATACCCTCTTTGTAATGGTCCCAGTGTCCTGAAATTTTATACAAATCGCTCTTTGCCATAAGCGGTGTCTTGGTACGCACATAACCCCATTCATTATCTTCCAAATCCTCAATCCATCGCTGCATGGTCTGAACCATCTTGGCACCCTTTGGCATCAGCAGGGGCAGACCCTGACCGATAACATCCACCGTGGTAAACAGCTCCATCTCACGTCCCAGCTTGTTGTGGTCGCGGTTTTTGATATTATCAAGATACACCAGATATTCTTCCAGCTCTTCCTTTTTGGGAAATGCCGTACCATAGATACGCTGCAGCATGGCATTATCGGAACTACCTCTCCAGTACGCCCCGGAGGAGGATGTCAGCTTAAATGCCTTGATACCCTTGGTGCTCATCAGATGAGGTCCTGCACAGAGGTCCACAAAATCACCCTGGCTGTAGAAGGAAATCTCTGCATCCTCCGGCAAATCCCGAATCAGCTCCACCTTATAAGGCTCGTTTCTGTCCTCCATATATTTGATGGCTTCTGCTCTTGGAAGCGTAAACTTCTCCAGCTTCGCTCCCTTTTTAATAATTTTTTTCATCTCCGCCTCCAGAGCGTCCAAATCCTCCCTGGAAAAAGGAGCATGGTCGAAATCATAGTAAAAACCATTCTCAATGCTGGGCCCGATAGTAACCTTGGCATCCGGGAACAGATTCTTTACAGCCTCTGCCAGCACATGGGAGGTGGTATGACGAATCGTTGCCAGCCCTTCTTTGTCGTTGGCAGTACAGATACTCAGCTCACAGTCCTTATCCACCACAGTGCGCAGGTCAACCACTTTACCGTCCACCTTGCCGCAGCAGGCAGCTCTCGCCAGACCTTCACTGATATCCAGCGCAATGTCGTAAACACTCATCCCTTCCGCATATTCCTTTACCGAACCATCCTTCAATGTAATTTTCATACTCTTTCCTGTCCTTTCTCTATAAATATCATTTATCATTCCCAATAACGTTTCATTCCATTTTAACATACTGGAATATGTGCTTTATAATACTAACGCCTTTTTAGGGCAGAACTTTGAACATTTTCCACAGCTTATACACTTGTCATAGTCTATTGTAGGCGCCTCAAAATCTTTCTGACTTAATGCTCCGACAGGGCAGACATTTACAGCGGGACATTTGTGATTTTGCGGACAGTTATCCGTGATTATCTTTAATTTTTTCTCCATACTTTTATTTCCTCCTTCAAATTAGTAAATTAAGTAAATCCGTTTATCCATATGGACCCACCTCTTCCGTTGCCAAAGCCCTTGCGGACACTGACGGCCCCTCCTTACCCTACAACACAGCCTCTCCACAGGATAAAAAAAAGCCCCCTGCAATCCGAAAATTGCAAGGGACGTAAAGTACGCGGTTCCACCCTTGTTGCAGAAAAACAAAATCTGCCACCTCATTTACTCATAACGCGAGTCTGCGGGCCATTTTGCAGCCACTCCGAGCCGGTCTTCAAATGTGTTCCCACCAAACCGCTTGCAGCTCCCGCTCATTGCCTGTTCCTATATCAATGATAAGGGCGGTTCTCTCTGCTGTCTTCCCACATTCTACTGTTCTCATCAACGTTTTGTACTATTTATGATTACTTATCATAATACATTCTCTGCGGAATGTAAAGTATTTTTTAGCTGTCACTTTTTACATGGTCTGCTTGTCCATCTCCCCGGTGATATACGTAGCAACCTCCGTTTTCGGGATATCCAGTGCAATCGCCAGTTCACCATACAGATTATCTTCTGCAATGCGGAAATATTTGGCATCCACTGCTGTCACCTTCCGTCCCGCTTCCAGACGCTTTTGTTTTCGCAGATAAATGGTTTTGATAATCCGAATCCATTCTTCACAGCAGTTGGTTTTCATACAGCCGCGGTATTCCTGCTCCAGCAGTTTATCATTGGTAGTAGTTATCAGCGGAATCTGGGAAATGCCATTGATTAACGCGTCTGCCTCTTCCTTTGTCAGTACCTTTCTCAGGGAATCTTCTGCTGTATCTACCGGCATATATACCGTACTTCCCGACACATAAACCGGCTTAAGGATATAATACTCCCTCTCCTTATCGACTCCTGAGATGTTAAGCGTTGTAATGTCATCCACCACACATACACCTTTGTTGCCAGCTACTACATACTCACCTTTCTCAAACACACAAATCTTCCTTTCTCACTACGGCTCTCACCGTCGACGCACTCAAGTTCGTGCCAGCACCCTGTAGGCTGCTATTATTTGGTAGTATAACCAAATTTATCGGGATTAACCCGGTGCATAGCCTGTCATGCCTTTTTCGTGAGTTCTCCCGATAAACTCATTTTACCAGATATGGAAGGAAAATGTCAGTGTTTTCTATAAAAACCTTTCATTTTCATGCACAATGCGCAGGTTATTGTGGTTTGTTTTTGTGCAAAATGTCTCTCTGTCCGAAGAAAGCTTATTATCCTTTTGCTTCCAACATCTGTAACTCCCCGGACGGTATCTCCATGGACTGTGTTTCCACTGACTGTATCCCAACCGGTGTGTTCTCAGGCTTTCTCTCCACAATGGCTTTGTCACGCCATTTCCCACGTTTATAACGGATAATGCACACCACTGCCGTTGTCGCCCATGTGGCTCCGGTAGTCAGCCAGATTCCCCAGTAACCCAGTATAGGAATTCTGGTAAGAATCTGGGAATAACCGATTCGGCAGACTACTTCCGTAAAACCGTTTAACATGGCAAATCCCGTATCTCCGGCACCGTTCAGAACAGCTCTGGGCACATATATCATACCCAGGGCAAAATAGAACAGGCTGTTAATTCTAAGCGCTTTTACGCCAATAGCAACCACCTCCGGCTCTCCCTTCACGAATGCTCCGATAATCTGCTCTCCGAACAGATAAGCAATGGGCAGTATCAAAAGACTGAACAGCAGAACAATGATAACCGACTGGCGGTATCCTTTTCTCACACGTTCCTGCTCTCCGGCACCCACATTCTGTCCGGTGTAAGTAGTAATTGCCATTCCCAGGGAACTGTAGGGCTGCTGCACAACCTGCTCCACCCTGCCGATAATGGTGTAAGCTGCCATAACCGTCTCACCAAATGTGTTTACCACTCCCTGAAGCACCATACAGGAAACAGCAATCATGGAATTCTGCAGTGCAATAGGTACTCCCAGTACAAAAGAACGTTTGATAATTCCCATATCCGGGCGCATCTGTTCTTTTTTCAGATGAAAATAGGGAACCCTGCAGTACGCGTAAATCATGCAGGAGGCTGCGGATACTGCCTGGGCAATAATGGTGGCAAATGCCACGCCGAATACACCCCACTCCAATTGTAAAACAAACAGCAAATCCAGCACAACATTCACGATACTGGCCACAATCAAAAAGTACAGCGGTGTCTTGGAATCCCCCAGTGCCCGCAGAATGGATGCCACGCCGTTGTACAGTGCAATGGCAACAATACCTATACAGGTGGTCCACATATAGATAACAGAATCTCCTATAATATTATCCGGTGTGGCAAGGAGACGCAGAAGCGGCCGGCTGAGCACAATCCCCAGCACACTTACTAAAACCGACGCTCCCACCAGCACATAGACTGCGTTTGCAATGGTGGAGCGGATTTTCTCCTCGTCCTTTGCACCAAAATGCTGGGCAACAATAATACCAATACCCATGGCAAGCCCGGCACTCAAAGAAAAAAACAGAAAATTCATGGAGCCGCAGGCGCCCACCGCCGCCAGTGCATCAGCACCCACAAAATTGCCCACAATAAGAGAATCCACCATATTGTAAAACTGCTGGAAAAGATTCCCAATCAATAAAGGCAGGGTAAATTTTATCAGATGTCCTGCCGGGCTTCCTGTTGTCATATCCGTAATATTTTTTGTATTCATAAAGAACACCTCACTTCTAATGTTTCTTTTGATAGCAGGCTAATTATATCCTACTGATTTTCTATACTCAATGTACTTTATTTTACTCTTTGTGTACTATATTGCTGTTACCATTTGACATTAGTATGAAATCATACTATAATCACCTGGTACGATTTCATACTATATGGAGGTGTGTAATGGGTTATATTTCAAATGACATGAAACGCTACAATTACCTGCTGGGAGAGATGGAATCCGCCTATCATGAGGCGGCGCAGAAGCTGCATTTATCGGACAGTGCCCTGAAAATACTCTATGCCATATGTGATAACGGCGAAAGCTGCCTGCTTCAGAATATCTGCACACATACCGGACTGAGTAAACAGACTGTCAATTCCGCCCTCCGCAGACTGGAGACAGAATCCATTCTCTACCTGGAATCTGCCAGCGGCAAATCCAAAAATGTTGTTTTGTCAGAAAAAGGAAAAAGACTTGCCAAACAGACGGCATTTCGGATTATCCAGATAGAAAATGATATTTTCGCTTCCTGGAAAAAAGAGGAAGTGGAACAATATCTGGAATTAACAGAACGATTTTTAAACACATTGAAAAGAAAAACAAAAGAATTATAAGGGAGATTTCAAATGATTCAATTATCAGACCACTTTAACTACAAACGCCTGATGCGTTTTACAATGCCTTCGATAATTATGCTTATATTTACATCCATCTACAGTGTGGTGGACGGTTTCTTTGTATCCAATTTTGCAGGAAAGACATCTTTTGCCGCCGCCAATTTTATTATGCCTGTTTTAATCATTCTGGGTTGTGTGGGATTTATGCTGGGCACCGGAGGCGGTGCGCTGATTGCCAAAACCATGGGCGAGGGGAAAAAACAAAAAGCAAATGAACTGTTTTCCATGATTGTCTATGTGTCAATTATCTGCGGTATTGTACTTGGTATACTGGGAATTTTTCTTCTGAAACCCATTGCTTCCCTGATGGGTGCCGAAGGACAGCTTCTGGAAAACTGTATCCGGTATGGACGTATCATTCTACTGGCAATTCCTGCCTATATTCTACAGTTTGAATTTCAGTGTCTTTTTGTAACCGCGGAAAAACCAAAATTGGGACTTTATATCACTGTTGCAGCCGGACTGACCAACATTGTGCTGGATGCCCTGTTTGTGGCAGTATTCCACTGGGGACTAAACGGAGCCGCTGCTGCCACCGCATTCGCCCAGTGTGTGGGTGGTATCACCCCGCTGATTTATTTCGCACGTGCAAACACCAGCACACTACGCCTCACCGGATTTCATTTTGACGGCAGTGCGCTGTGGAAGGTCTGCATAAACGGCTCCTCCGAACTGATGAGCAACATCTCCATGTCTATCGTCAGTATGTTATATAATATACAGCTCTTAAACTATGCCGGTGAAAACGGTGTGGCAGCCTATGGTGTACTGATGTATGTCAGCATGATATTCCAGGCAATCTTCATCGGATATGCGGTAGGCTCCTCTCCCATTGTCAGTTTCCACTATGGCGCTGGAAACCATGACGAGCTGAAGGGGCTGCTGAAAAAAAGTCTGGTTTTGACCGGCTGCTGTGCGGCTGTCATGTTCTTCACCGCACAGCTTCTCGCCCGGCCGCTGGCCCTGCTGTTTGTGGGATATGACGCCTCACTGCTGGAAATGACCGTACACGCCTTTTTTATATTTTCCTTTTCCTTTTTGTTTTCCGGCTTCGCCATATTGAGTTCTTCCTTCTTTACTGCCCTCAACGATGGTCTTACGTCGGCGCTGATTTCTTTTCTGCGTACCCTTGTCTTTCAGGTTGCCGCAGTGCTGATTTTCCCACTTTTCTGGAAAATCGACGGAATCTGGCTTTCCATTGTTGTGGCAGAGATCATGGCAGTCACCGTGAGTGTGCTGCTGTTGGTTGGAAAACGCAAGAAATACCATTATTAATTTTTATAGGGTTTTCATTATTCCGTCTGCTGTCCGATTCGTTTTGCCACAATGACAAACCGCCCATCCTCCACATGATAGGCACAAGTGGACAGCGTCAGGAAGGTATCACCAAACTCTGCCGTCACCCCTGTGTCATACAGGGAAAGCTCCTTGATGTTCTCATAAAAATAGTCAAACTCTTCCCTGGTGTCCGCCTGATAAAACTGATAATATTTAAAAACATCATCATCCACATTGTAGACCCGGGATTTGAATACTGCCACAATTTCATAGCTGCGCTCCTCATAAAGAGTATCAAAGGAAATAACCGGATGTTCCTGATAAAAGCTTTCCTTCTGGTACAAATCCAAATCCCCAAACATGGAGCCGTCTTTCATATTGTGTCCATAGATGATAAAATTTGTGCCCGGTGTATTGATGTCTGCCGTATTCCTCACATACAGGCAGCCATACTTACTTTCCTTTCCGTAGAAATCGTGGTGCAGATAATACTCATCATCCTCACACTGCATCACGGGATAATCAATCACCATGCCCTCTATGGACAGCCATGCTGCCAAATCAGAGTTCTCTTCATAGAGCTTTTCAAAACGCTCCAGCATAACCGGGGCGGCTGCCTGGTCAGCAGCCCCTCCGCCGTCCCCGGCTTTGGTCCCGGCAGACACATCCTCCGTACCCGAAGGTGCGGTCTGCCCTGACTCCTGCTCTTTTAGCTCCATTCCTGCATTCTCCCCTGCCTCCGTGTCCTTTTCTGCCAGCAGACTCTCCTTTAAATGGCGCTGTTCTTTTTGATGCTGTAATGACAGACAGCCTGCCCGAACAACAGGTATCAGGCAGACTGCAATGACTACCAAAAGCGCCACTTTGAAAAGCCGGATTTTACCCTTACTTTTCATAAACCTCTTTCCATTCTGTTGTCACCTGTCTGCCAATGCTGTGGTAATATACCAGCAGCAGGAAAATTGCTGCAAGCGCGAACAGTCTGCGAAGCTTTCCACCCTGTTTTGCCCATCCAATCAGTCTGGAAACCAGCTCCTTCTTCCGCTCCTGCGTCATACCATGCTTACCGGCAAACATCATTATTAAATAGGAAAGTCCTGCAATCATGGCTATTGTGGCATACATTTGTACATGAGTATTATCCCCGGTCCTGGGTTCTTCATCCCTGCCTCTGTCACTATTGTTACCGGAGGCTGCGTTTCCGTTACTGTTTCCATTACCGTTAGTTCCACTGTTTCCATTTTCATTATTGGTGGTTCCACTGCCTCCGTTTCCGTCACCGGTGGTTCCGCCGCTTCCATTTCCGCTTACATCACCGATGGTTCCGCCACTTCCATTTCCGCTTACATCATCAGTGGTCCCGCTGCTTCCGTTTCCGCTCACGTCATCGGAAACTCCACCGCCGCTGACACTTCCGGAACCGCCGCCTGTATTATCATCCTCCTCATAAACAATGGCATAGGTAGAAAACCGGTCTGTCTGTATGGTGATGGTGCCGGCATCCCCATCCGTGTCTTCCAGAATGGATGTCTCTCCATTATGCACCCTGATAACCGAATAAACCCTGTCTGTCTCTGTATCTTTATTTTTCAAATTGTCAGGAATGGTTATGGTGATACTTATCTCGTTCTTTGTCTGTGTAACCGGACTGCGGCTTTCATGAATCAGCTTATACAGGCTGATATCAAGATACTGCCCCAGCTTTCTGCTGCCCAGGGATGATGTGACAGCCGTCTTGTCCGTATCGCTTACGGTATTCTGTGCATCTTCAACCGCCAGGATAATCCTGATGTCTTCTCCACCTGCCACTGCATCTAATTCATCCTCTTCCAGAACTGCCTCTGCCAGCTCCTGCAGGCTTGTGGAAATAACTGTCTCCGGCGCATTTACGCCCAACTCCTCTTTCTTGTCCAGACTTCCGTTTTTCGGAATAGTTTCAATATCTCTGTAGCTGCACACATCGCAGTTCCTGTGTTTACTTCCCTCTTCCGTCTCTGTGGGTTCCTTGTCTGTTATCCACTCACCATAGCTGTGGGCTGTAACATCCAATTTGTCGCCACAGGCACATTCTTTCCAGTGGCTCTCTGCATTATAACACCAGTCCTCCCCGTATTCATGAGTATGGGGTACTGACACACGGACAACATTGGTCGTCGCCTGCCCTCCCTGCGCATTGGTAATAATACAATAATAAAAATAGTCTCCACTCTTGAGATTATCCGGCAGAGTGTATGTGCTGCTGCCAGCATCTCCCTGGGCCCTTACTGCCGCCTGCTGCTCCTGATAATAATACCATTCATATTGCAGACTATCCCCCTGGGAATCCTGCGCCTCCACCGTAAGCGTCTTTTCCTGCGGATAATCAATTCCCTCAGGCTGTCTGGTAATCCTTACCCAGGAGCTGTCCAGCGAAAGCTTATTATCTGCGCCACACAGCACACCATACTGCGTGTCATCACTGAAAAACTTGTCATGGTAATCCTTAGCTGCGGACTGGGTAAACACTCCGGTTTTACTTTTCAGTGTAACTCCGATATACGAATCTTCTCCCAAATCATCCAGCCCCACCAGATTGCAGGCATAATCTCCTATATGCAGATTGTCATTGCGGCCGTCTCCTCTTGTATTACCAAAAATCATGACCGTACCTGTAATACTCATCTGAGTGTCTGCATCCGCAAATGCAATTCCGCCTCCGGGATACGCTCCGTTACTTGTTGTCCGGTTGTTCATGATTTTAACATTTCCGGTCAGGACAAGGCTGGAACCGTCGGATACGGTAATCGCCCCTCCATACCGGCTGCATAAATTATTTTTAAGGACACCTCCTGATATGGTACATTCCGCACCACTGCCATAAATCTGGAAAGCGCCGCCGTGGGTGCCGCCCTGATTGTTTCTGACCTCACCGGCTGTCATCTCAAAGCGGCTTCCATCATATGTCTTGACTGCGCCGCCTCCATCCTGTGATTTATTGCCACACAGCACTGCCCCATGTAAATACAGTGCGGCATCATCCCACAGCGTCACGGCTCCTCCCTTACCCGCACTGCTACACTCGTTATTTTGCAGAGTAACACCGGAGTACAAATATACTTCACTGTCGCTGCCCGCATAAATAATCGAAGACGATGCTCCTGTCCCGCTGTTATCAGTACCTCTTCCCAATATGGCATCCGTTTTTCCGGTCCACTGTGCACCGCCGTCCACAGTCAGGGTATTTCCCTTCCCCATTCCCCCACTGCTTCCCAGAATCAGGGTTCCACTTACATCAAACATTTCACCATATGTCTGAGTCCGTTTCAGCACATGGTTTCCGGAGGACAGAAGTGTAACACGACTTCCCTCCGGTACATTTATGGTATCCGTCATGTCGATATCACCGGTAATTGTCAGTACCAGTTCTCCCGATGCGTTCTCTGCCAGAGATTTTAATTCCGTAAAATCGGACACCTCCGTACTGCTCTGTGTGACTGCCGCATAGTCCGGGGCTGCTGCATGAACCTGCCCTTCTACCGTTCCAGGAAATGAACCTGTAACTAATATCAGACTTAAGACTGCTGCCGCCAGTCTTTTATGTTTTCCAAGGTTAAACTGTTTTATTTTCATATGTACGGTCCTTTCTTTATTTTTTCTTATTATATCAGTAAAAACTAATTTCGTAAATAAAAAGAAAGGACATGGCATTTTAACCCAGTGTAAAAGATTTCAGGTCGCAGTATCCCTCTCCGCAGTAGACAAAGTAGAGCGCCCGGACGCCGTCTTCCACGTTTATATCTGCCGCAGATGTCTGCCACTCTTTTGATGCCTGCAATCCCACTTCCGACACCCTGTGTGTCCGGTCCAAATCTGTATATACCCTGAAAACACCTTTTCCACTGCCGCGCACCTCCACCGTAAGCTTTGTGGTATTTTTCATATCAAAATACTTAAATCCGGCAACTGCGCCGTCCCTCATATTGGCAATGTACTGGTCTGGATTGTCTTCCCGGTCCACTCCCGACTGGGTAAAATAAGGATGAATTTCCTCCACCTGCCGCTCTCCCATGCTGTAGCCCGTAATTCCCTGGCTGCTCATCAGGTTGCAGGCAATTCTGGCTTCGTAGGTTCCCTTGCCGGACAGCGGGCCGTCATTGAGACCACAGCTTGTCATCTCCACCTGAGGAATACTTCCGTCTTCCAGAAGCTCTATTTTCTCCGCACATGCCTGCCTGGAGAACTGTATTCTGTTGGTATGTCTGTGGTAAAAAATGTAGTACTGTCCTTTGATTTCCACAATACTTCCATGGTTATTGCCCAGATAGTTTAACGCCTGCTCCACTTTTCTGCCATTTAGAAAAACATCTCCGTTGGACACTATCGTCCCGCCAAACCGAAACTCCCTGTCGGGATAATCGGAAATAGCATAACATAGCTCATGTCCGTTGATGGATGAGTAAATAAAATAATATTTGTCCCTGATTTTCCGCATGGAGGACGCTTCAAAAAATTCATGTCCCTCAAAATCCGTTCCTTTTCCATTGGCGATATAAGGCGCAATCACCCTGGGATTGGTTTTCACCGTAAGCATATCCGGCTCCAGCTCCATAACCACCGGTCCCTCAATCGGAACCTCTTTCGTACCCATTGCCTTCCACATGCCGGGAGGCGGGCAGAAACCGGAATAGAGATAAACCTTATCCCCCTCTCTGTAAACACCGGGGTCAAACTGGAAAACATCTCCCGGCTTCTGTCCCAGAAGGGTTCCGTCGGGATAATGGACATGCCCGTAAAATTCATATTCCCCCGCCGGAGTGTCGCATACTGCCACAGACATCACATTCAGCTCATCAAAGGCATAGTAAAGATAATACTTTCCGTCAGCTCCCAGTTGTACATCCGGTGCATACAGACGTCTCTCATTCACATCATCGCAGAGAGGGTCTTTCTGTTTGTCAAAAATCACCCCTTCGTACCGCCAGTCACCCAAATCATCCACAGGCGCCGACCAGCACACATAATTGTTCACACAGTAATGATATCCCTTAAAGGCATCATGACTTCCGTAAAGATACACCCGGTCCCCAAATACATAAGGCTCTCCGTCCGGAATATATTCATAACTCGGTAAAAAGGGATTAAATGCCTGTTTTTTCATAAATCTCAGCCCTTTCTGAATAAAATGCTGTTTACAACGCCCTCCAGATACTCCTGCCTGCCGGAACCCGGAAGCTCCGGCGCACCCATCCCCTCCGCATATCCTGCAAGCTCCTCCAGCGTGGTGGTGCCTGCAAGGATTTTCGCGCCGATTCCGCTCTGGAAGCTTGCATACTTTTCTTCTATGAATTTGTCAATTCTTCCGTCCTCTATGATTTCGGCTGCATTCAAAAGTCCCAGTGCGAAACTGTCCATGCCCAGAATATATGCCTCAAACATATCTTCTGCTGTGTAACTGGGTCTTCTGGTCTTGGCGTCAAAGTTAAAGCCTCCGGTGATGCCGTCTGCCTTTAACACCTCATACATACACATGGTCGTCTCATATACATCATAGGGGAACTCATCCGTATCCCAGCCCAGCAGATAATCTCCCTGATTGGCGTCTATGCTTCCCAGCATTCCATTGATGGCAGAAATGCGCAAATCATGCTGGAAGGTATGTCCTGCCAGTGTGGCATGGTTCGCCTCTATATTCAGTTTGAAATCTTTGTCCAGCCCATACTGGCGCAGGAAACCGATTGCCGTCGCCGCATCAAAATCATACTGGTGTTTCATGGGCTCCTTGGGTTTTGGCTCAATATAAAAATCTCCGGTAAAGCCGATGCTTCTTCCATATGACACTGCCATTTTCATCAGTCTGGCAATGTTTTCCTGCTCAAACTTCACATCTGTATTCAGCAGTGTCTCATAGCCCTCTCTGCCGCCCCAGAATACATAACCTCTGCCGCCCAGCTTCACCGTAATATCCAGCGCTTTTTTAATCTGGGCTGCCGCAAAACAATACACATCCGCGCTGTTGGTGCTTCCCGCACCGTTCATAAATCTGGGGTTGGAAAACATATTGGCTGTTCCCCAGAGACATTTGATTCCCGTCTCTTCCATCTTTTCCCTGATATAATCAGAGATTTCATCCAGTCTGCGGTTGGTCTCCTTGATATCCTCTGCCTCCGGCACTAAATCCACATCATGGAAACAGAAATAGGAAATTCCCAGCTTCTGCATAAATTCAAATCCGGCATCCACCTTCGCCCTTGCATGTTCCATGGTTCCTTCCACTGCGCCAAAGCTTTTGTCTGTGGTTCCGCGTCCGAACATATCCGTTCCATTGGCACCCAGATTGTGCCACCACGCCATGGCAAAAGGCAGATGCTCCCGCATGGGTTTTCCCAGCACAATTCTGTCCCCGTCATAATACTTAAAGGCAAGAGGATTCTTGCTGGATGCACCTTCATATGATATTTTGGGGATGTTTTCAAATACTTCTTTCATGGTAAGACTCCTTTCTGTTATATAATTATCAAAATAATATATGCCACAATATATGCAGGTTAAAATCAAATCTCTCAACCCTCAGACATGCCTCCAAAGGCGGTATAAACCTATCCTGCAAAAGAAAACTTCCTTTCAATCACACTTGTAAAAGGACTTAAGCGCAGGATATATCTGCCTGTATTTACGATATTGTATATCATACCGCGCTGTTGTTTCCGGGTCCGGCTTCGTGGTCTCCATCTGCTGCACCGCTTTCTCCACGCATTCCCTGATGTCCGCATACTCTCCACATGCCACCGCCGCAAGCATGGCTGCGCCGTAACCGGGTCCCTCTTCCACCGCCACTGTGACAAGTTCCACATTTAAAATATCCGCTATTATCTGCCGCCACAATTTACTTCTGGCACCGCCGCCGCAGACGGTACTTTTTGTAATGGCAATTCCCTGCTTTCGGGCAATCTCAATACAGTCTCTTAAGGCAAATCCCACTCCCTCCAGAACTGCCAGCAGCATATCTTCCCTGGTGGTGTCCATGCTCATGCCGATAAAGGCTCCTCTGGCGTCCGTATCGTTGATGGGACTCCGCTCCCCCATCAGATAAGGCAGGAAAAACACATTGTTTCTGCCCAGCTTCTCCCAGGAAATCTTCTGCTGGCTCTGTCCATAATCGGACTCCCGCAGAATCTCTTCCATAAACCATTTATTGCAGGATGCCGCGGACAAAATACATCCCAGCAGGTCATAATTGCCGTCTGCATGAAGAAACGTGTGAAGCGCCCTTCCCCCTTCTGTATCATAATCACCGCAGGGAATAAACAAGGTTCCCGATGTTCCCAGGGAAATATTGCAGCTTCCCTCTCCCACAGTGCCCGTTCCCAGAGCCGCCGCGGAATTATCTGCCGCTCCCGCAGCCACCTTCACGCCACTCCCCAGTCCCAGCCGTCCCGCCACTTCTTCCTTAAGTGTTCCGATAGCCTCATAACTTTCATGGAGCTTTGGAAGCTGTCTTTCGGTAATACCGCAAATTGCAAGCATATCCTCCGACCAGCATTTATTTCTCACATCCAGCAGAAGAGTTCCGGCTGCATCGGAATATTCCGTTGCGAATACTCCGGTCAGACAGTAATTGATATAATCTTTGGGAAGCATGATTTTATCAATCCGTGAAAACAGCTCAGGCTCATTCTTCTTCATCCACAAAATTTTCGGCGCCGTAAATCCCGCAAAGGCAATATTGGAAGTGCTCTGTAACAGCTTCTCCTCACCTATGGTCCGATTCAGATAGTCCACTTCCCCGGATGTTCTGCCATCATTCCACAGAATTGCCGGGCGAATCACCTCATCCTCTTTGTCCAGCGCCACCAGTCCGTGCATCTGACCCGCCACGCCGATTCCTGCAATCTTTTGTTTGTCACAGCCCTCAGTCAGCTCTTCCATTCCTGCCATCACTTCCCCGAACCAGTCATGGGGATTCTGCTCCGCCCAGCCCGGCGCCGGAAAATACAAAGGATAGGTCCGCGATACCATTTTTAATACCTTTCCCTTCTCGTCCATAAGCAACAGCTTTACGGCGGAAGTTCCCAAATCAATACCGATATATTTCATATAAATAACCATGCCTCTCTCTCAGCCTGCAAACTTAAGTAGCAGGCACACTATTTGCAAACTACTGCTACACTGCTTACCTTTTATTATAAAAAAAACATATCCAAATACAATGACAATCCCCCTGTTTTTTCATGACAATCTTGCGATTTAGGAAAAACCATGCTACTATTTTGCTATATAAATGAATGCTATATCTATTGTCCAAATTATGCCGCTAAAGGAGTCTGCATGAAAAAAGAATACGAACTCATCCATCACGCTAAAATGAAACATCTCCACCTATTTACCATCAATATTACCTATCGCAATTTTCATGCCCACAGCGATTTTGAGTTTCTGTTGATTCTGGATGGTTCCGGGAAAATACAGGTGAAAAATGATGCCTTTGATGTAAAATGCGGCGACTGCATTCTCATTAACCCCAATGAAATGCACGAATTTGATGCCTCTGACGGCGGTCTGACAATGATTATTATGCAGTTTTCCCGCCATTTTCTCAATGATTATTTTCCAGTCCTGCGGAATACACGCTTTCTTTCTCCCCTTGTGAGACACGCCTTTTGCTCCGACGAATACGCTGACTTTTTAAAAACTGTAGTGACACTGGCAGTAAATTATATTGAGGGCGGCGACTTTTTTGCGCTGGACTGCCTTTGGTTTGCCACAAATATCTTAAAATGCCTGTACCGGAAGCTCCCCTATGAGATTTTGAGCGAGAATGCCTACGAGGAGCACAAAAAAAGAAGCGACCGTATCAGCCGCATCTCTTCCTATATTGACGACAATTATCTCTATCCCATCCGCCTGCAGGATATCGCGGAGCGGGAACAGATATCCGTCACCCACTTATCTCATTTTTTTACAGAAAACTTTGGCATCACCTTTCAGGAATACTTAAATGATAAGCGGCTGGAGCAGGCTCTGCGGCTTGCAGGCGTAGGCAGTTACTCCCTTGCCGCACTGTCCGAATTAAGCGGTTTCTCCGACCCCAAATATCTGAGTAAAACCTTTCTGCGCAAATTCGGATATTCCTTTCAGGAATATAAAAAGAATATCCGCCATATCCCCGGTCAGTCTGTGAACAACACCCAGACTCTCCAATATTATCATACCAGCGAGGAAAGCCTGACGATACTGAACCAGTTCCTGAATGCTGCCCTTTTCTCAGACGGTGAACTGTGACTGCCAAGAAAAGCTTCCCTCTCTTCACACTTCCCGACATGCCACCTCCGGCGGCACAAGCAATCTGGGAAGCTTTAGAATTTCTTAGTCTGCGTACTCTGCAGGCTTAGAAATTCTTTTCACCCTTCTGCCCCAGAAATACATGGCAACACACGCTGCCAGAAGCACCGCATCTGCCAGCAGCGTTCCCTCAATACCAAAGCCCACATTGTATGCAAAGCTGTTGGACGCCGTACTTGCGTCCAGCTCAAACATGGAATATGGCGCCATCATGCCGCTGTTGGGCAGTCCAAAGAGAATATTCTGCATAAAATTCCATGCCGTATGTACCGCAAACGCGCACCAGATGCTGTCCATATAATAAACCATGAACGAAAATAAAATTCCTGTCAAAAAGATATTTAATACCGACAGAGCGGTAACCCCCTCATTGCCCAGATGAAGCACCCCAAAAAACAAGGAGTTGCCCACAATGGCAATCGCCGGCTTCTCATAGCTTTTCAAAAATCTCTGGTACATAAATCCCCTGCACACAAGCTCCTCCGCCGAGGACTGCACAAAAACCGCCACAAATATAACTATCAGCGTAAGCGGCTCAAAGGTGATAAAGGAAAGGGCGATATCCTTATGAAGCCACGCCGCCAGAATACAGACTCCATTCAGTCCAAAACCTATTACGATACCAAGCAGTAAATTTCCAATCGTATTTCCCTTTGCTTTTGTCCACAGCGTTTTCAATATGGGACGGTTCTTTTTGGTGAGTCCCATATATAAAAGCGCCACCACCCAGATGCCGATAAAGCAAATATACATTCCAAAGGTAAGCCATACATCCGACTCCCATATGGAGGGTATAAACACTGCTATAACTCCCGTCACCACACCATACACTAACTGTCCCAGAATCTGCCCCAGCAGAATCACTGCTATCGATATTAAATAGAGCGCAATCCATGTGTCACTGAATTTTCTTTTGAAAAATTTTTTCTTAGTTTCCATTTATTTTCTCCTTTGATATTTTAAAATTTACCATCATTATATGCTCTTGCAATCACATAAGATGGTTCATAATACGCTGAACAGTTATAATCATCAATTTTTCTACATATCTCATCATTATATATACGTATCAGTCCATCTATATAATTTTCTTCCGGTTGAAGAGTATCCACCACAAGCCTCATGTAAACCTTCCCCATCTGTGTTTCTGTTGGAATGCGCTCCACCAGGTCTGTGTTTACTCTGGATATATCGAACGTACCATTCTCCAACTGATATTCCTCTATCCACTCATCCTCTATTTTGAGTGGATTTTCACAGTGCAATACATTTGCAAGACTGATTAGACGCATCCACTCCTGTCTCGGAATTTTGTTCACCACATAACAATTTCTCTGATGCAGTTTTCTTGCAACTCTTTCAATCATATAACACAAGAAATACAAATCATTCTGTGTCACGGTTTCATCCTCAAAAAATATATTTGTCATAGAGCATAGCTCCTTTCATATTTTAAAGATGCAAGTGACTTTTCTGTTTTGTCAATGCCCAGTGGACAGCCTGTTTCTCCAAATTTGTACAATAAAATCCATATCCAAAATCTTTATAATAACCATTTGTCAGAACTTTAGGTTCCCGTACACTCACATTACTTCCATGATATAATATCATTTTACCTATCCCATCTTATGTGATAATTAACTTTCCCTGCCTATTATAAATACGCAAGAATCCTATCTCCTACGCCGGGGTATTCCTCTTCATATTCCACCATGATATGAATCAGATAATCCTCCAGTTCCTCACTTCGGGGCAGCTTGAACAACTGCTCCACAAGCGCTTCCACTATTTCTGTATCATGAAACCGCAGCCACGAGATATAAGAACACCTCTGCAGAAAAAAATCCACCGTTTCAAACAGCCGTCTGTGTCGCAGTCCGCCTAATGCCTTGATTAATGGAACAATTTCTTCCTGTTTACAAATATACTTCTCCGATAGAACGGCATCTAATTTTTCATCGCATATCTCTCCAACTTCATCAATATATGCCACCTCATCCACATCAGGGTAATAAGATGCCAGCTCCTCATTATCATCCCATCCGCCATTGTCACAAGGAAAATCAAAACTTAAGCTTTGCAGCCGCTCCAGAAGAGAATTCATTTCCTCTGTGGACAGCCTGTCTCCCAGAAAGGAAGGCGTATCCTCCAGCCCATATTTTTCACTGGCAAAACGCATATCTCCAGCCACCACATACGATTTATAACTGCCATCCTCCTGTCTATACCGGACAGTATATCCAGGCATGATTACCAGGGCATTTACCGCTTGGTGGTCGACAGCGGCTGCCATTGCTTTATGATGTCCGTCAATCAGAGCGGTCATATAGCCGTCCATGTAATAAGCCACTGCCCGGCATCCCGGATGCTGCCTGTAATAGTCCACCCGGCTTTTACACATTTTTGCAGGAGACTGTGTGGCAACGGTAAAATGCGGTCTTGATAAGCCCCACTCCCCATCGCCTCTATAATACAGACAGGAACCGGGCAGACACTCATTGCTGTCGGGCATCCTCCAGAACAGATGCCCATTCCCATCTGTAGGATACAGTTTAGTATCAAGCACCACATAATAATTATCCGCAAGAAGCCCCAGCAGTGGCTTCATTCCATCCAACGCCTCCGAAAAAGGAATATTTTCGCCGTTTAAAAGTTGATTACAAAATTCCTCTGTCTGCTCCAACTGATAGCCGCTGCGCACTATTTTCTCGCAGGTGGGGCAATAATACTCCTCCCCCTGAAACTGCAATAATGGTTCCTCTCCAAACAGCAGTGTATAATAGGTCGCATTCCGCGGCTCTCCAGAAAATGCGGCGCGAAGCAGGTTCCTGCCGTTTCTCACCTGGATTAATACACCCGGCGCATAAAAGTCTCCGTCTGCTTTATCCCATGTTGTGATGACGGTAATCTGAGGAAGAATATCATTTGTATCAGTCATACCATTTATGTTATTTGCTCTTTTTCTGCTTTTCCATTTTTCAAACATAGTGCCTCCGCACGAATAGGGCTGGTGAGGGTCGAACTCAAAATCGCCAACACCTAAAACGGTTGACCGCTTTACCATTTACGCCACAGCTCTTCTATAATATCCAAAAATCCAATTTTGCCAATACCCAGAATGCTTCCCTTGAATTGTACCATAAAGGAACATCTATTGCATTACAATTTTAAACCAGAGTAAAACCATATCTTTCGTGCCAGATTTTTCTTGAAATTTTTTTGAAATATTTTTGATTTGTTATAACACCTTATACTAAAAAAGCTCCATATAAGGTGTAGATTTGTTTTAGATTATAGATGATACTCCTGCAACATCTCTTTATAGAATCCCTCTTCTGTCTTAAGTCTTGGTATCATGTCAGTTTTCCCATCTTCTATCATTCGTGAAATCAGCTCCCACATTTGCCAGTTTCCTTCATCCCGACCTTCCATACGTTCTCTTTTCAGCATTTCTTCAAACTGCATATACCGCTCCTCCAGTTTTCTGCTTTGTTTGAGTGTTTTTATCCGTTTATGGATTTCTGTAAGACGCAAATCCCCGGTCTGCTCCACATAATCGTCTGTGGAGTTCGTTACATACTTCAGAAAACAGACCAACTCATCCGGCACGTCCTTCTTATTTTTTCCTACGGTGCTCAAAAAAATTCTCTTCGCTCCGTCTTCTAAAGGGAAATCCTCTTCCAGACATCTTGCCTCAAAGGTATATCGGTAAAGCCCTCCACTCTTTTAGCAGCTACAAACAACTTCAAATAATCATAGTTATTTAGAACTTTTTCATTTTCTAAATTTTCATTCTATCTCGCATTCAGCACTTCCTGCAATTTTTCTAACTACTGATAGTTCAAAACCTCTGACATATCACTCAACGCTTTAAAAATCTTATCCATTCATGAATCCCCCTTCTCGTGAAAATTCAATAATCAGATGAGCTGTGGATTTAATAATATCCATAAAATAATTAACTTCATCCTCAGAATAACCATTAATTTCTACACGATAGGACGGCAGATAGCAGGTCATATTGTGAAAACAATCCTTTTCATCCGGTGTTTCAACATAAACCTTTACCTCGC
>CAZRZM010000024.1:0-431 GCA_964604575.1 uncultured Acetatifactor sp. | reverse complement strand
CACAATTTCTGTATTATCTTCCAGAGTCATAAACGGATACATCATAACCATTTCTCCTTCACATATGTCAAAACTGAATCATTCTATTCAAAACCGTCATGCTAATTGCCCATTTTAACTTTTCACCAATTAAGAAATTTTCAATTTTTCTTTAACCAGCATATTATTTTCAATATCAATTTCCGATAATATTTTGTATGATAATCCTATCCCTATGCTGCATACAGTTCTATCTCCTTTCCCACTTCAATTAAATCTCCTTCTCTTATCGGACCATGTATAATGTCCACTTCCAATCCCAGAATCTCCTCTAAATGCAATCTTATAGTGGATAGCATTAAAAGTGAAACTGGTTCCAAAAATTCCATGATTAAATCTACATCGCTATTTTCCTGATTTATCTCTTCTGCACGTGAGCCAAAAAGAATAAT
>CAZRZM010000023.1:0-26218 GCA_964604575.1 uncultured Acetatifactor sp. | reverse complement strand
CGTCGGCACTTAGGCACCGTACTCTGGTGCCTTATGTGTCCGCTACGTTTTTATTCAAGCGGGAGCGTGCCTGAATAGGAATGACTATGGTCCGGCAGCATGACTTGGTGCAAGGCTGAACTGTTACGTTTTCCGAAGAATTTGTTTTTCTGCGGGTATTTCATCCATTATGCTTCCACACGTTCAATTACCAGCGCATGTGCAATACCGGGCACGCTCTGCCCCTCATTGAAGCTGGTTTTACTCAACAGCGCTCCCGTAGGCATAAAGAGAACCTTTTTCCAGTTTCCATCTTCTAATTGTTTCAGAATATACGCAGAGAGTGTAACTGCACTACATCCACATCCACTGCCACCCGCATGAGTATCCTGGGCGTCCGCATCAAAAATTTCGATACCGCAGTCCATATGCCTGTCAGCAATGTCATATCCCTTGTCACGCATTAAATCTATCAATACCCGCTGTCCTACGCTTCCCAGGTCTCCGGTGATAATCTTGTCATAATCTGATGGTTGACTATTCCAGTCGGAAAAATGCTGTTCCAATGTGGAGGCCGCTGCCGGAGCCATGCAGGCTCCCATATTCATGGAATCCTTCAATCCAAAATCCACAATTTTGCCCACAGTCATTCCCATGATACGCGCTCTGGCTTTTCCTTTCCCACTTTTACAGGCACAGTTTTCACCAGACTCCACAATTCCATCCGGCTTACTGCTCAGCACAAACGCACCGGAACCTGTCACCGTCCAGGATGCAGACAATGGTCTCTGGTTGCCGTATTCCAGTGGAAAACGAAATTCTTTCTCCGCACTGGCAAAATGGCTGGAGGTCACACATACCACCTTATCCGCAAAACCGCCTGCAATACTCATTGCACCCAGCGTCATGGATTCACCGCAGGTAGAACAAGCCCCATACACTCCTAATAGTGGTATGCCATAGGTAGATATACCAAATGATGTGGCTATAGATTGACCGAGCAAGTCACCAGCAAAAATGAAAGAAATACTCTCCGCTTTCAATCCTGCTTTCTCTAATGCAAGGTAAACCGCATCCTTCTGCAGACTGCTCTCCGCTTCTTCCCAGCTATTGCACCCAAACATATCATCTGAGCCAACCATATCAAACAAAAGACCAAGAGGACCTTCTCCTTCTTTGGTTCCTACAATACTGGCACTGGCAATAATATATACCGGCTCTTCCAATCGAACACTTGCTTTCCCCAGACTTTGCTTTTTTCCAACTTCCTGACTCATCGCGATTTTGATAACTCCTTCCATACATAATTGTATATTTTGGTAATTATCATGTCCTGCTTTTTGGATTTCATACCATATCAAACAAATTCCCATTCTTCGTAACAGTTCAATCTTGCACCATGCACAGTATAATGATAAAATATGAGTATTATTACACGTTTACCATAACTGATTACTACATGGGAACCAGCCAAATGGAGTGGGGTGTGCTAATGATTGTACCAATAAACAGTGAATTAAGACCGAAAATCAATCAGCTCATTGCAGAAGAATGGGGCGGACCGATGATAATTTCAAAGGGTATTTCACATGATACATCGAATGCTGATGGTTTTGTTTCTGTCACCGACGGAGAACTAACCGGATATGTTCTATACTGCATGAATGACGGACAATGTGAAATATTAGTCCTGCAAAGTATTCTGGAGAATCAGGGAATTGGTTCCTCTCTAACCAGAGCTGTTATTAATACAGCAAAAAGCAGTCATTGTGGACGGGTCTGGCTCATAACCACAAATCAAGAATGCTAAAGCCATCCATTCCATTGTATGGTTGTGAAGGCATCCCTCTAAAACATGAATTTGAATTCCACTACATCTTATCTTATGAATAGAGAACAAGGCAGGGTATGACAAATGAGTGATAATAAATCTGCATTTCATTCAAGTGAATATGACAAAAATATCAGGCAGACTATTCCCTATTACCAAGATTTCTATGAGCAGATTATAGATTTGGTAAAAGCTCATAATAAAATGTTTCATCTTACTGCCTTAAAATGGCTTGATGTGGGCTGTGGAACTGGAAAAATGGCATCTCTTGCATATGAATGTACGGAAATTGAGAAATTTGTTTTTTGCGACTGTTCTATGGAAATGCTAAAAACAGCCAAAAAACGATTTCCTTTTTCCAATGCAGAATTTTCTCTCTGTGATATTCAAAATCTACCATATACCAACGAGTTCGATATTGTAACAACAATATTAGTCAATCACTATCTACAAAAAGAAGAACGGAAAACTGCCATTAAAAAATGTTGGAAGTCCTTAAAAACCAATGGCTTATTTATTACTTTCGAGAATTTTGCCCCTTTTGGTGAACTGGGTCAAGATATATATCTTGACCGCTGGAAATCATACCAGTTAAACCAAGGCAGAGGTTCTACAGAATGTGAGGGTCACATTAAACGATATGGAAAAGAATATTTTCCTATTTCTGTAACAGAACATTTGGAGTTAATACAGAATTGTGGCTTTAGGTCGGTGGAAATATTGTGGCTTTCCAATATGCAGGTTGGAATTTGGGGAATAAAATAATTTTATCTATCAGGAGGATTTTATCATGAATATGGAATTTCTTAACTCTCTGCCGACAGTTAAAAACAAATTTGACCTTGAATTACAGTACAATGAAAAATGTGTATTTACGGCAACACTATCCACTTTTGGAACGGAAACTGACTGGATTCCACTTTTATTTCAATGAGGAAGACACAAATAAATTTGAAGAGATAATAAACAACGTATTTAACAAGTAAGAAAAAGGATTGCGCCACAATAGGTTCAATCCTTTTTTTGCCATTCCATCTTATATTTAAACTATCTACTGGACCGCCTCGTATTTCTCACTCTGCGCACGAATCAGTTCCGCGTCATCGAAATAATTGATACGCATTGCGCTCTTAACCTCCGAGAGGGTCTGCGCTGCCACCTCGCGGGCAGTCTCACTGCCCTTTCTGAGCACATCATATACTGCGGGAATATCCTTTTCCAGTTCCTTTCTACGGTTACGGATGGGCTCTAATGCCTCCTGCATAACATTGTTCAGGAACTTCTTTACCTTCACATCTCCCAGACCGCCCCTCTGGTAGTGACTTTTAAGTTCATCCAGATTTGCATAATCCGGCAGATAACGCTCAAAATGCTCCTGCCTGCAAAAAGCATCCAGATAAGTAAATACCGTATTGCCCTCCAGATGTCCGGGGTCGCTTACCTGCAGATGAAGGGGGTCTGTATACATGCTCATAATCTTGGTGCGTACCTCATCCGCTGTGTCTGCCAGATAAATACAGTTCCCCAGGGATTTGCTCATTTTCGCTTTTCCATCAATGCCCGGCAGTCTCTGACATGCCTCATTTTCCGGCAGAAGTGCGGAAGGCTCCACTAAAACGGGCGCATATACCGTATTGAATTTGTGGACAATTTCTCTGGTCTGCTCAATCATGGGCAACTGGTCGCCGCCTACGGGAACCGTAGTCGCCTTGAATGCCGTGATATCCGCAGCCTGGCTGATAGGATAGGTAAAGAATCCTACCGGAATACTTACCTCAAAGTTACGCATCTGAATCTCACTTTTTACAGTGGGATTTCTCTGTAGTCTGGATACCGTTACCAAATCCATATAATAGAAGGTCAATTCACACAGTTCGGAAATCTGTGACTGGATAAACAATGTAGATTTTGCCGGGTCTAAGCCGCAGGACATATAATCCAGCGCCACCTCTATAATATTCTGGCGGACTTTCTCAGGATTCTCGATATTATCGGTCAATGCCTGGGCATCCGCAATCATGATAAATGTTTTCTTATATTCTCCGGAATTCTGCAGCTCCACACGCCTGCGCAGACTGCCCACATAATGTCCTACATGTAATCTTCCGGTGGGACGGTCCCCGGTTAAAATAATTTTGTCCATACTTTTTTCTCCATTCCTGCCTATAATGGCGGCTTTCTTTCCTGCCCGCCTATGAATTTCATTCCTTCAGCCGGCGGTTTATTTTGTGTCGGGCATTCGCCCTATAACAATAATATATAATAGCATTTATGCAGCACTAAGTATTTCTACGGATATGTATATTCCTGCTGCTTTGTAAGTATCCTCTCCCAATCGCGTTCTTCCCGCAGCACTCTCAAAACATGTATTTCCCTTTCCAATTCCTTTATGATATAAAAAATTCATCTTCAATATCTGTCACATCATAAATGGCTTCCCATGTTAAGATAACCTTACTCTCTTGCATTTCTTCTCAATTCTTTCAAATGCTTCGTCCAACGGCAGTTCTCTTCCTGACTCCATATCATCTATGCCCCTGTCCAGCATTCTAAGTAATTTATCATTATCTTGTTTTACACCAATTTGATTATTGTTTAACGCTACTTCCATATTCACCACTCCTGCATTGCACTTTACACAATAGTATTTCTATTTTTGTATATTTTATCATATCGAATATATTTTAACAATCTCTTCCTTTTCTGTGCCCTTACTTTTAATGACGGTCTTCTGCCATGCCCACTCGTATATCATTGTATCATTTTTTTTGGTATTGGCAAATAGTTTTTGCGAAAATAGTATATGCTAAAACAGCATACACGAATACTGTAACTGCTAAAAATTATGTATGTGATTATGAATGTGGAAAGGGACGAATCATTTATGCACAAGGTTATCAATTTTAACGAAGACTGGAAATTTTCAAAGGATAAAAATCTTGGAAGGGAAAAATGGGAAACGGTTACACTGCCCCACACCTGGAATGCCTATGACGGCATGGACGGCAAAGGAGCTTATTACCGGGGGGAGTGTTATTACTACAAAGAGTTTGCACTGCCATCCCACGCACCGGAAGACCGGATTCTGCTGGAGGTTCTTGCACTTTCACTGTGTGGCAGTGTCTATGTCAACGGTGCACTGCTCGCCAGCCACTCCTGCGGCTACTCCTCCTTTGTGGTGGATATCACCGATTCTGTCAGTGAAACGGGGAACAACCAGATACTTATTCTTGCAGACAATTCCGAGCACAGTGATATATATCCCCAGATGGCTGATTTCACCTTTTACGGCGGGCTCTACCGCGGAGTCAATCTGCTGGTTGTACCCAGAACCCACTTTGATATGGAGTTCCATGGGGCAAAGGGCATCGCTGTCACCAGCGAGGTTCTGGAGCACGGGCAGAAAGCAATGCTCCACTTAAACAGTTGGGTGAAAAACGCTTCCGAGGACTACACCATCCGCTATCTTATCACCGATGCCTCCGGTCAGGCAGCCTCGGAAGTATGGCGTCCCTCCACAGACCCCCATGTGGATGTCCTGCTGCCGGAGCCTCATTTATGGCAGGGCGTGGACGACCCTTACCTCTATCATTTAACAGCCACGCTGGTATACCGCAACGAATCTGTGGACGAGACATACACCCACTTCGGCATCCGCAGCTTTGCGGTGGATTCCGAGAACGGATTTTTCCTGAACGGCAAACCCATGATGCTGCGTGGCGTATCCAGGCATCAGGACTATCTCTATCTGGGCAACGCCCTCACGCTGGAAAATCATTACGAGGACGCCAGACTTATCAGAGAGCTGGGCGCCAATACCATCCGTCTGGCGCATTACCAGCACAGCAGGGATTTCTATGACATCTGTGATGCCTTTGGCTTTATCGTCTGGGCAGAAATTCCTTATATCAGTTGTCAGAGTGACGACCCCCGCGCCCATGAAAACTGCAAAGAACAGATGATGGATTTGGTTTACCAGAATTACAACCACCCCAGCATCTGTTTCTGGGGTATCTCCAACGAAATCACCATTGCCGGAGAAAAGGAAGGTCTGGTGGAAAACCATAAAGAATTAAATGACCTGGTGAAAAAAATTGACCCTTCCCGCCTTACCACCATTGCCCATGTGAGTATGCTTCCCATGGACAGTCCTCTGCATGGAATTACGGATGTGGAAAGCTACAACCACTATTTCGGCTGGTATGGTGGCACTTACGATAAAAATGAGGAGTGGCTGGACGCATTTCACGCCGCCCACCCGGATATCTGTCTCGGACTGTCCGAATACGGCGCCGAAGGCATCATCACCTACCAGCCGGACGAACCAAAATGCCGGGATTATTCTGAAAGCTATCAGGCACAGTATCACGAACACATGGCGCAGATTCTCATGGAACGTCCTTATCTGTGGAGTACCCATGTGTGGAATATGTTTGACTTTGGCTGTGTCGCGCGGGATGAGGGCGGCGTTGCCGGACGTAATAATAAAGGACTTGTCACCATAGACCGTAAAATCAAGAAAGAGGCCTTTTACGTTTACAAAGCTTACTGGAGCAAAGAACCCTTTGTCTATCTCTGTGGCAGACGTTACGCAAAAAGGACCGGGGAAACCACCTCCGTAAAGGTGTACTCCAACCAGTCCCAGGTAACTTTATATGTAAATGGAGAACTTTTCGGTACTAAAGTGGGCAGCCGTATTTTTGAATTTGAGCGAATCCCCCTGTCCGACGGATTCACTTATATCACCGCCAAAGCCCATGAGTCCTCAGATACCCTGACTCTGGAAAAAGTGGAAAACAAGCCGGAGATTTACACCCTTACCCATGACGAGGAAGACATGGACGGTGTGGCAAACTGGTTTGATAAAGTAGAAACCGTTGCCAGCGATGCTCCCCAGGAATATTCCAGCCACCATTACTCCATCTATGATAAGGTGAAGGACCTTCTGGAAAACGATTCCACCTACAAAATCCTGGCAGGCTCCATGTACGCCATGACGGGAATGAAACTCAAAAAATCCATGCTTGCCATGATGGGTGAAAAAACACTGGTGGATATGGCAGGCATGATGCAGGATATGGGTTCCACTGGTAAGGTTCCTGAAAATGCCATGCAGATTATCAATGCGGAATTAGGTAAAATTTCCAAGAGTTAAGCAATGTCCTCCGGCAGACGGCAGTCGGGGCAAAGCCGCTATGTACAAGCCCCGCGTTTCCATTTCCGTTCCAGCCATCCGGTGATTACAATACACTCATGTGCCAGAAGAGGACATGCCGCCAGAACACTTAAGCGCAGCCACTCGCCGCCGCTTAAACGGCAGGTCCCAAAAGCTTCGATTAAAAAAGGGACTTCCGTCACAAGCACCTGAAGGGCAAAGCCCAGAATGCAGGAGAGAATCATCAGCCGGTTTTTCCACAGATTTGACCGGCAGACCAGCTTCTGCACATCCCGCATTCCCACTGCATGAAACAACTGGGACATTCCCAGAACTGTAAACGCATAGGTCTGGGCTTTGGCTAACAGTGCCTCCTGTCCAAGCACCACTCCCAGTGTGGATAAGGTAATCGGAATATTCTGCGCCCGCAGTACACTCACCGGTAACAGCAAAAATGCAGTAAGACTGATAGTAGCAATTAGCATTCCATAAAACAAAGTACAAGTCAACGCCCCTCTCGCAAAAAGACTTTCATTGCTTTTTCGTGGGGGGTTTTTCATTAAGCTTTTTCCATCGTTGACATCCACACTCAGCGCCAGCGCCGGAAGGGAATCGGTAATCAGATTAATCCACAGAATATGACTGGATTTTAAGGGCGATGCCAGTCCACAGATAACCGCTACAAACATTGTCATAATCTCCCCCAGATTAGAGGACAACAAGAAAATCACGGACTTTCTGATATTTTCATAGATTCCCCTTCCCTCTTCGATGGCTTTCTCAATGGTCGCAAAATTATCGTCGGTCAGTATCATATCGGAAGCCTGTTTTGCCACATCCGTTCCCGTCTTTCCCATGGCAATGCCGATATCTGCCGCTTTCAGGGAGGGCGCGTCATTCACTCCGTCTCCGGTCATCGCCACAATCTGTCCCCGCTGTTTAAAGCCTTTCACAATACGCACTTTCTGGGCAGGGGATACTCTGGCAAACACCCTGGTATCCCCAAGTCTATCCGTCAGTTCCTCGTCGGACAACGCCGACATGGTTTCCCCGGACATACACTGTTCCATGCGCTTCACAATACCAAGCTGTTTTCCAATAGCAAAGGCGGTATCCACATGGTCTCCGGTAATCATCACCGTATCCACTCCCGCCTCCCGGAAACAGTTTACTGCCCATGCGGCTTCCGGTCTGGCAGGGTCTCTCATGCCCACAATGCCAAGCAGTACCAGATTTTCCTCTATGGGAGCAGACACATCGCTTCTCATGGCAACGGCAAGGGTCCTCAGCGCCGCCTTTGACATGTCTTCCACCACCTGTAGAATATTCTGTCTCTGATGCTCTGACAGTTTTATCTGCCTGCCATCCTTTGCCATAAAACTGCATTTCTTCAACACCTCATCCGGCGCTCCTTTGGTAAAACACAGGAAACTGCTGCCCAGTCTGTGGCAGGTTGTCATCATTTTCCTGTCAGAATCAAATGCCAGTTCGTCCACTCTGGGAAATACTTTTTCCAGTTCCTTCTTGTCATAGCCGTATTTTTCTGCATAATCCAGAAGAGCCAGCTCTGTGGGGTCCCCCACTCTGCCCTCCTCCGATATCCCCGCATCATTGCACAATGCCATTCCCTGCAAAAACCGCTCCATGGTTCCGGAAATGCGATGGGAGGAGAATATGGTGTCTCTTTTTCTGTTTTCCGCAGTCTCATCCCGCATATTCCCGTCCACACAAACCTCCTCCACTGTCATACGGTTCTGTGTGAGGGTTCCCGTCTTGTCCGAACAGACCACGCTGACAGCTCCCAGCGTCTCAACGGAGGGAAGTCTGCGGATAATCGTATTTATTTTTACCATTCTTGTGACACTCAGCGCCAGACAAATGGTAACCACCGCCGGAAGCCCCTCCGGTACTGCTGCCACCGCAAGAGAGATTGCAGTTATCAGCATTTCAAACAGATTCCGCTTCTGTAACCAGGCAATTCCAAACAAGGCAACACACAGTCCCAGGGAGAGAATACTCAGCACTTTCCCCAAATCCCCCAGCCTTTTCTGCAGGGGGGTTAAGTCTTCCTTTTCCTCCAGAATCTGCGTGGCGATTTTGCCGATTTCCGTCTCCATACCCGTAGCAGTTACCATACCCATTCCCCTGCCATAAGTAACCATGGTGGACATATAAGCCATATTATGTCTGTCACCCAGGGGCACTTCCTGTCTGCCAAACTGGAAATGAATGAGAAAATCTGCATTTTTTTCTACCGGCACCGCTTCTCCGGTAAGGGCTGACTCCTCAATTTTCAGATTGCTGCTCTCTATCAGACGCATATCCGCGGGAACCATGCCTCCCGCCTCCAGATACACCACGTCTCCGGGCACCAGGCTGGTTGCGGGAATCTCCATCCGGCATCCTTCCCGCAGAACCACCGCCCTGGGGCTTGCCAGCTTTTTTAACGCCTCCAGCGCCTTTCTCGCCTTGCCCTCCTGAATGACTCCGATTATGGCATTGATGCATACCACACCACCAATGATAATGGCATCTCCATATTCCCGCAGAATTACCGAAACAAAAGCGGCAGCAATAAGCACATAGATAAGAGGGTCATTTAACTGCTCCAGAAAATTCTCAATCCATGTCTTTTGTCTGCCGCTTTTTATCTCATTACTGCCGTACTCCCGCTGCCTTAGTGCCACTTCCTCCTTTTCAAGTCCCATTTCGGGACTGCTTTCCAGCTTTTGTATTGTCTCTTCTATACTGCACTGCTCGAACATTTCCTTCCTCCATAGCTTGTTTCTTTTCACAGTTTATGCTGGAAAGAGACAAACTATGTCCAGGATGAAGGAATCATCCTTCTGTAATTGCATTGCCCGTATAAAGCTGGTAATACTTGCCCTTCTGTTCAATCAGTTCGTCATGGGTGCCGCGCTCGATAATTCTTCCCTGCTCCAATACCATGATACAGTCACTGTTTTTGACAGTGGAAAGTCTGTGTGCAATGACAAATGTGGTTCTGCCACTCATCAGCTTATCCATACCGTCCTGTACAATCTTCTCTGTACGGGTATCAATGGAGCTGGTTGCCTCATCCAGAATCAATACGGGAGGGTCTGCCACAGCAGCGCGGGCGATGGACAGAAGCTGTCTCTGTCCCTGGCTTAAATTGGCGCCATTTCCGGTCAAAATCGTGTCATAGCCGTCGGGGAGCTGACGGATAAATCCATCTGCATTCGCCAGTTTTGCAGCCGCAATTACCTCTTCATCCGTTGCGTCCAGTTTACCGAAACGAATATTTTCCTTTACAGAAGCGGTGAAAAGATTGGTGTCCTGCAATACGACTCCCAGGGAACGTCTCAAATCACCTTTTTTAATCTTGTTCACATTAATGCCGTCATAGCGGATTTTGCCATCCTGAATATCATAAAAACGGTTAATCAGATTGGTTATGGTGGTCTTGCCCGCACCTGTGGAACCAACAAATGCAATTTTCTGTCCGGGCTTTGCATATATTTTTACATTATGCAGTACAATCTTCTCATCATTGTAGCCAAAATCCACATCATCGAAGACCACTTCGCCCTTAAGCTCCACATAGTCCACACTGCCGTCCGCCTGATGTACATGTTTCCACGCCCACAGACCGGTACGCTCCGCGGATTCCACCAGTCTGCCATTTTCCTTTCTGGCGCAGACCAGCGTCACGTATCCCTCATCCGTCTCCTGCTTCTCATCCAGCAAATCAAATACACGCTTGCCGCCTGCCAGGGCCATGACAATACTGTTAAGCTGCTGGCTCACCTGATTGATAGGCATATTAAAGCTCTTGTTAAAGGTGAGAAAGCTTGCCAGTCCGCCCAGGGTGAAGCCACCCACATTTCCCAGGGCAAGCACACCGCCCGCACATGCCACCAGCACATAACTGAGATTACCAATCTGGGCATTGATGGGTCCCATGAGATTGGCAAATTTATTGGCATTATAAGCGCTGTCAAAAAGCTGCTCATTCAGTTCCCCAAACTCCTGCATACTCTTTTCCTCATGGCAGAACACCTTTACAACCTTCTGTCCCTCCATGCGCTCCTCGATAAATCCATTGACCTTTCCGATGGCTTCCTGCTGCACCTTGAAATATTTTCCACTCTTGCCTGCCACATTTTTGGTGACGTACATTGTCACTCCCACCATAACCAGAGTGAGCAGTGTCAAGGGGATATTTAACACCAGCATACTAATCAGTACACTGACAACAGTGATAGCACTGTTAATCATCTGGGGAATACTCTGGCTTATCATCTGTCTGAGCGTATCGATATCATTGGTATAGATGGACATAATATCGCCATGGGTATGGGTGTCAAAATATTTAATAGGCAGTTTTGACATATGGGCAAACATGTCATCCCTGAGTCTTTTCATGGTTCCCTGAGTTACATTTACCATAATGCGCGCCTGGGTATAAGCACATACAATACCCACACCATAGAATACTGCCACTCTCATAATGGCATGTAATAAAGGAATAAAATCGGGACCAGGCTGTCCTATCAGGGGTTCAATGTAATCATCTATCAGGGTCTGGAGAAACAACGTTCCCTGCACGTTGGCCAGCACACTGCCTACAATACACAACAAAACAATGATATAGGCAACCAGATAGTTTTTCAGAACATATCCCATAATGCGTGCAAATATTTTACCCGGATTCTCAACCTTGGGCATGGCTCCCATGCCTCTTCTTCCATGTCCGCCAACCGGACCTTTCATCTGTTTTGTCTCTGCCATTATGCTTCACCTCCATTCTCATCAAAATCTCCGCTGCCGCCGGTCTGTGCCTCATAGACCTCCCGGTAAATATCGTTATCTATAAGCAGCTCCTCATGGGTTCCAACCGCATCCACTCTTCCGTTATCCATTACAATAATCTTGTCGGCATCCTGAATACTGGAAATACGCTGTGCAATGATAATCTTGGTAGTGCCCGGAATCTCGGATGCAAAGGCTTTGCGTATTTTGGCATCCGTTGCCGTATCCACCGCACTGGTGCTGTCGTCCAGAATCAGTATTTTCGGCTTCTTCAAAAGTGCCCTGGCAATGCAGAGCCTCTGTTTCTGACCGCCGGATACATTGGAACCACCCTGCTCGATATAGGTGTTATATTTCTCAGGCATCTTCTCAATAAACTCATCGGCGCAGGCAAGACGGCAGGCACGGATACACTCCTCTTCCGTGGCATTCTCATCGCCCCATCGTAAGTTTTCCAGAATCGTACCGCTGAACAGTACATTTTTCTGAAGTACCACTGCCACCTCGTTACGCAGTGTCTCCATATCATAGAGGCGCACATCTTTGCCACCCACGTATACCGTACCCTCCGACACATCATAAAGTCGGCTGACAAGATTCACAAGACTGGTCTTGGAGCTTCCGGTACCACCCAGAATCCCCACTGTCTCACCGCTTGCTATTTCCAAATTAATATTATCCAGCACAGGATTTTCACTGTTTTTGTTATAACGGAAGGTGACATTTTCCATGCGGATGCTGCCATCCGGCACCTCATAATCCGGATTTTCGGGATTCGTCAAATCTGCCTTTTCATCCAATACCTCCACAATACGTTTGGCACTGGCAGTACTCAGGGTAATCATTACAAAAACCATGGAAAGCATCATCAGACTCATCAGGATATTCATACAGTAAGTCAGAAGACTCATCAGCTCTCCTGTGGTAAGTGCACTCTGGATAACCATTTTTGCACCAACCCAGCTAATCAGCATGATACAGGAATATACGGTAAACTGCATAATAGGGGAGTTCAGCGCAATGATGCTCTCCGCTTTCACAAACATCTTATAGATATTACCGCTTGCAGTATGGAATTTGTCAATTTCATGCTCCTCACGGACATACGCCTTTACCACACGCTGCGCCGCTATATTTTCCTGCACGCTGGCATTTAACTCATCATACTTTTCAAATACTTTTGAAAAATATTTCATGGTAATCTTTATCAGTACCGCCAGCAGACAGCTCAATATCAGAACTGCCACCAGATAAATACTTGCCACTTTCGCATTGATAACAAATGCCATTGCCATTGCACAGACCAGACTGATAGGCGCCCGGACGCACATACGCAGAATCATCTGGTAAGCATTCTGGATATTGGTTACATCCGTGGTAAGTCTGGTGACAAGACCTGCTGTGGAAAACTTGTCAATATTGGAAAAAGAAAAGGTCTGAATATTCGCATACATTGCCTCACGCAGATTTTTGCCGAAACCTGCGGATGCCCTCGCACCATATTTTCCTCCCATCAGACCTGCCCACAATCCAACAGCCGCAAGAACCAGCATAAGCGCTCCGACTTCAAATATGTAGGTCAGATTACCTTCATTTACACCCTTGTCAATCAGGGTAGCCATCAGATAAGGAATCAAAGTCTCCATCAATACTTCCAGTACCATTGCCATGGGTGTCTTGATGGAATCCGACTTAAACTCTTTCACCTGGCCAAGTAATTTTTTTACCATAATCTCATCCTCTCTGTTTTTATTTTGTCATGTCTTTTCTAAGTATCCAGATTATTCTTTATTTTATCCAAAATCCGGAAGAAGGTTTCCTTCTCCGAATCTGTTATCCCTTTTTCCAACGCCTTGTTAAAAGCAGTAATCCGTTCCCGAATCATATTGTTATGTTCTATCGCTTTCTGTGTCAGAACAATTTTTTTCAGCCGGGCATCATAATCCACAGGCTCTCTTACCAGAAATCCCTTCTGCTCCAGGTTCTGCAGCACCACCGTTGCCGTAGAACGTCTGATATTAAATTCCTTTTCAATATCCCGCTGGAACACATCCCTTTTCTGACTGTTCTCATGGATATAACCCAGCATGGGGCCCTGCATTCCCACCACTTCGTCCAGCCCGTTCACCAGAAAACTGTTATCCATCTTCCTGCGAATCAGATTGTTCACACTCTTTAATTCAAAACCAATCCACCTGTCGTCTCCTCGTTCCATAGTCCTTCCCACTCCCTCTAACCACTGTCTGATATGCACATAATGTTAGTTAGCTAACTAACATTATACTCATAAAAATATATATTGCAATATGTACTTTCTAAAAAAACTATTAAAAAATGTTGACAAGTTTACTTGACACAGATATAATAAATATGTCAAGTAAACTTGACTATTATAGATATGAGACACTGAATCTCACACTGAAATGGCAAAAGGAGAGGAAAAGATGGATAAAGATGAAGTATTACGCAGAATACAAAACAAAAACCCCCATAAAATGGATGAGATGGAGTTGGATATATTAAACAAAGGAAGCAGGTTTGGCGTAATTTTCGGGTTAGTGGGATGTCTGATTGTAATGGTATTAAAAATGATAGCGGATGTTCCCTGGTATGATGTATATGCAATCTATTGTCTGATGGTCTGTAGTCAATGGCTGTACAAATGGATTAGACTTAAAAAAAAGATTGATTTATGCTATGGAATTTTGTGGGGTATCATTGCAATCGGCTTTTTTGCCGGATATATAACAGAAATTTTTTAAAGGTGGCGATATGGATTCCGAACTGATATTAAGAAATAATTTAAAACAGGCCCGCACAGAAAAGAACCTGTCCCAAAACGAACTGGCTAAATTAGCAGGTGTTTCCCGTCAGACAATCTGCTCTATCGAAACCGGGGTTTTTAACCCTACCGCCCGGCTGGCGTTAATTTTATGTATTATTTTAGATAAAAAATTTGAAGAACTGTTCTTCTTTTAGGAAGGGATAACCTGGCTTTATAAAACCGCCAGCCTCCGGTCTTCATAAGAATGACCGGGGGCTGGCGGCATATCTGGCAGGATACCAAATCAACAGACCTGACTGCCATTAATCAATTTTAATAATCAGTTCCAGCACTCTCTTTGCGCAGTGCAGTAAATCCTCTCTTCCAATTGCACCTTTCTCCATGGCTTCCTTCACCCTCTCCGGGAATCCGGTTGCCATCTTCACATCATTTCCTGCGAGAATCTCTTTGTAATGCTCTCCCCTGGTCCACCAGTCACTGGTAACCATACCGTTAAAGCCCCACTCTCCACGCAGAATATCTTCCAGCAGCTCCTTATTCTCCGACGCACGGTGTCCGTTTACCACATTGTATGCAGACATAATTACCCAGGGGTCGGATTCTTTTACAATAATTTCAAAGCCTTTTAAATAAATCTCACGCAGTGCCCTTTCGGATACTCTGGAATCACAGTGTTTACGGTTGGTTTCTTTATTATTACATGCAAAATGCTTCACAGCGGCGCCGATATGGCGGGACTGGATACCACGCACAGCCGCAGCTCCCATTTTACCGGAAATCAACGGGTCTTCCGAGTAATACTCAAAGTTTCTTCCACAGAGAGGATTTCTGTGAATATTCACAGCCGGGGTCAGCCATACGGCAAGATTATTCTCCTTGACTTCCTCTGCTCCTGCTCTTCCCACCTGCTCTATCAAATCCGTATTCCAGGTTGCTGCCAAAAGGGTTGCGCAGGGCCATGCGGTAGTGCAGACGCCACAGTTAATCCGTACGCCTGCCGGGCCGTCCGCAGTCATAATATTAGGTATTCCATATTCCGGAAGATTACCATAGCCGAAAGTATTGGCAACGGATGTATTGGGCTGTCCGCCCAGCAGGTGAATCAAGTCCTCATCGGAGAGCTGTGCCAGAAATTCATCCATGGTAACTCTGCCCTCTGCCACATCTATCAAAAGCTTTCTTCCCTTGGGGAACGCATCCAGCATCATAAAACGCTCTCTGGCTCTTGCTGCCGGAACCAGCGCCTCCTCAGTTCCCGGCTCCATTTTTTTAAACACACAGGCATTGGGGTCGTTGGGTGTGGTCTGGGGCAGTTCCTCATAGCTTCCATCAGCAAGCATACGCTTTTTCAGGCTGCTGGGAGCTACCTTGGAGCTAAGCTGCTCCACCACCTCATCCTGCGCCAGTGTAACAGAAAAATCCAATTTTTCAGTATCTCTTACAGAAGTACCCACATGAATTTCATAGGTTCCTTTTTCCAGTACATAGGCAGACTTGCAGATTTTGCCCAAATCATCGAAGGAGGCCATGGATGCTCTGTCAAAGAAAAGTGTTACCAACTGGCTCTCACCGGATTCCAGCAGTCTGGTCTTGGCAAATGCCGCCAACTCCTTTGCAGGTTTGCCCAGAAGTCCCTGGGGCGCGCTGTAGTATACCTGCACAACCTCTTTACCTGCCACAGCTCCAGTATTGGTTACACGCACTGCCACTTTCACAGTACCGTTCTCTTCCCATGCTTTCTCTGCCACTACATCAAAGGTGGTATAGGAGAGACCATAACCAAAGGGATAGCATACCTTTGCAGCCGCACCCGGTATTGTCTCAAAATAACGGTAACCTACATAAATATCCTCGTTATAATCTACGTAATGAACGGACTCATGGAAATTCTCTGTGGACGGATAATCCTCCACATGTGCGGCAAAGGTATCCGGAAGCTTGCCGGAGGGATTCACCTTTCCCGTCAGAATCTCTGCGGCTGCCAGCCCGCCTTCCATACCAGCCTGCCATGCAAGCAGAACGGAGGAGAGCTTTTCATCCTCCTTCGCCCAGGAAACATCAATGACACCTCCGATATTCAGCACTACTGCAATTCTGTCAAAACGCGCCTTGACCTGCTCCACCATAGCTTTCTCTTCTTTGGTGAGATAAAAATCGCCATCCGGGAAAATTTTGCCTGCAGTCTGGGGCATACTGGTCTCTGTTTCCCATGGATTGTATTCCCCATTGTACTCGATACTGGAGCGGTCCCAGCCCTCTCCTGAGAAACGGCTGATTACAATAACTGCGGTATCCGCAAAATTCCTCGCCGCATCTGCCAGTGTATCTTCCAGTTTCGGCTCCACAGTCATACCCGGCGCTGCGCCCTGGGCATACTGCTCCTCTACATTCTGGCGGTAAAACATAGCCAGCGGCTCATAGATATCCACTTCACTGCCCAGCTCCTTAAGACCTTCATAAAGATTGCGCACATAGGGAGCTACCACATCTCCGCTTCCACCGCCGCCTTTCACATAATCAAAGGTGCCTTTGCCAAACAGCGCGAGTCTGCTGCCTGCTTTTAAAGGCAATACATTTTTCTCATTTTTTAACAGTACCATTCCCTCTGCAGCAGCTTCTTTGGAAAGCTCCACATGCTCCCTGGATGCTGTTACATATCTGCCCGGCTCCAGAGGCAGATTGGGCTGAAACATTACTCTGGTCCACTTATTCATAATTATCCTTCTTTCCGGCATATCTGCCATGTATTTTAATAACAACTATTCAGAGCGCATTCACAAAACCGCCTCTTCGAGGCTTCCTTTTTGCTTATACGTGAATTTGAATAGTTAATCTATATATTCAAATTCAATGCGGTCCAGTCTGAAATCAGCTCCATTTGCCGTATCATTCATAAATTTAAACTCATAGCTGCCTTTCTCCAGGGACACATCCAGTGTAAAATCCTGATAATCCAGAAGGTCTGCTGTCTTAGTCATGGAAACTGCCGTCTTGTTTGCCGCGCCGTCATCCGTAATCTCTCCGGGAGCATAATAAATGGACACTGTATTGGAATCCTTTGCAGCAGCAATATAAAAATGCAGCTTATATTTTCCTGCTTCCGGAATCAGTATATCCCATTTTGCATTTGCCCACTCACCGGACCAGCCATCCACATAAGAAATATTATTGGCATTTCCTCTCTCCACCAGATAGGAATCCTCCGTATAGTTTTCTGCCTCCAGCACATATCCTGTGGAGCTTAAATCAATGATGCCTCCCTGGATAGCTGCAAGCTCTTCATCTGATTTTACAGGTTTCGTATTGATAACGGTGGTTCCTTCCGCTTTCAGGCTCTCACCCGATTTGGTAAGACCGGTTCCTTTTTTAAAGAGAATCAGATTATCGCTGCCTACATCAAACTTGGATTCAATATCAGACGCATACCAGGGCCAGGTAAAGGTAAGCGTTCCCGTAAAATCATAATCTCCCAGCAGTACATCTGCAATACCGTCTCCCTCAGTACCGGGCAGCCATGCTGCCACAATAGCATCAAAGTCCTCCACATAGTCTGCAATGGTAACCGGACGTCCGGTAAACAAAACAGCAATGACAGGAATGTTTTCTTTTCCTGCTGCCGCCATGGATGCCTTCAAATCACTGAGCATGGTTTTGTCATCATTGGTGATAGTCAGGTTGGAGGAACTTCTGTCACCCTGCATCTCAGCATAAGGGTCCTCACCCACTACCACAACCACTGCATCTGTATCTGCAGACACCTCGCCGTTTTCACTGTAAGTGATGTTTTTGCCGCCTGCCGCATTCTGCAGTGCCTCCAAAACAGTGGTTCCTTCGGTGATATCTCCCTTGCTTCCCTGCCAGGAAATCGTCCATCCGCCACACTGTGCGCCTATGTTATCTGCTTTTTTGCCTGCCACCAGTATATTTCCTGCACCGGCAAGAGCCTCCATGGCTGTTTTGCTGCCTACATTATCATTTTTGAGAAGTACAAGGGACTTGCGCACTGCCTCTCTCGCAACTGCCCTGTTCTCTTCGCCGCCAAATGCCTTGATATGCTCCACTTCCCGCTCTGCACCGATTGCTTCCTCAAAAAGCCCTGCCTCGAACTTCACGCGCAGGATTCTTCTGACTGCGTCGTCCACTCTCTCCTGGGACACGGTACCTTCCTTTACCAGTTCCACAAGGGCATTCATGAAGTTCTGCCAGTCGTTGGGCTCCATAAACAAATCGATGCCTGCATTAACGCCCTGGGCAACTTTATCCTTATAGGTCAGTCCGCTTACCTGCTGTACGCCGTTATAATCACTGACTACCAGACCTTCAAAGCCCAGTTCTCCTTTTAATACTTCATTAATGAGATAATCACTTTCATGACATTTCTCTCCATTGACGCTGCTGTAGGACACCATGACAGTGAGCGCCCCTTCGTCCAGACAAGCCTTATAAGGGTCTAACAGTGAGTCATGGAGCAGCTTGTCAAACTCTGCCTCATCCATCACCACGTTACCCTGATTCTGTCCGCCCACAGTATAACCTTCACCAATATAATGCTTTGCTGTGGCAAGAATATGGTCCGCATCCAGAAATTCATCCGTTCCCGCTTCTCCCTGAAGACCTCTTACCATAGCCGCCCCCAGTCTGGTAACAATGTCCACATCTTCGCCATAGCATTCATAAGTTCTTCCCCAAAGCTCATTCCTTGCATTTCCCAATGTGGGCGCGAAAGTCCACTGGATACCTGTGGCTCTTACCTCTCTTGCAGTCACTGCACCGATACGTTCCATCAGCTCCTCATCATCCGCTGCACCCAGGCCGATATTATGGGGAAACATGGTTGCACCTGCTACATTATTATGTCCATGTACTGCATCCACACCATAAAGCAGAGGAATCCCAAGCCTCGTCTGCGTAATAGATACATATTTCATACTGTCTACATTATTCTGCCAGTGGCTCACGGTATTGCCGCTTCTGGGTGCGGAACCGCCGCCGCTTAACACAGAACCGATATTATATTTCGTAATATCCGAAAGCGTAATCGCAGCCTGCTCCGGCTGTACCATCTGCGCCACCTTTTCTTCCAGTGTCATCTGTGCCATCAGGGCATCAACTCTCGTCTCAGTATCCTGGGTGGCATCCATATACACACTCTTGTCAGCCTCCGGTAATTCGGCAGGCTCCTCCGGTTCTTCCTCCTTCCCGGAATCCTCCGGCTGTTCTATTTCCTCCTGTACATTCTGTGTGTCATCGTCCGCCTTATTGGTAAAAACGTTTTTATAAATAAGTATAAAAACACACGCAATAACGACAACCGCAACCGCTGCCACAATTCCTATCAGAGTACTTTTCTTCCTTTTTTTCTGTTCCATAATTCATATTCCTTCCCAGATAAATTTTCTTCCTTCCATTTTTTTATACAAATGGCTACAAATTCATCTAGCTTATATTGTACAATAAGAAAGTGGTAAAAATCAACCGTTCTTACCACTTTCTTGTCCTATACACTTTACAATTTTTTTCGCACTTTTTTGTCACAATTATCCAATTATCTGTAACTGTTCACTCCCAATGCCAGTCTGTTAAGCATATACTTTCGAAAAATTTATTTTGTGGAAATCGAGGTGCCATGATGGGACTTCTGTCATCAGGCGTTGCGGAGGATGGTGATGTTTTCTTACCGGGCAATCATGTAACAAGGGAAATTGCGCATGGATGCGCAATTTAGGTGGCATTGAGGCATGGATGCCTCTAGCCACCGACCGTAACATGCAAGAATCTCATTTTGCCCGGTTAGAAAACTCCCATCCAAAGTTCCCGCCTGATGACAGAAGCCCCATCATGGCACCGACTCCACAAAAAAACTACACTCCGGAATAAGCGGCAAACCCTGCATCAATGGGAAGCACCACTCCGGTAATGGCGCTGGCTGCTTTTTCATCACATAAAAAGAAAGCTCCTCCCAGCAGTTCTTCGCTTTCCACAAACCGGTGTGTGGGAGTCCCATCCAGAATCTTTCTGCTGCGCGCCGTAGGTTCCCCGTCCTCTCCGAAAAGGAGCGCCCGGTTCTGATTGGTTACCAGAAATCCCGGTGCCAGCGCATTGCACCGGATTCCGCTTCCCGCAAAATGTGTTGCCAGCCACTGGGTGAAATTACTGACCGCCGCCTTTGCCCCGGAATAAGCGGGAATCTTCGTCAGGGGAGTGTATGCGTTCATGGAGGAAATGTTCAGGATACACCCCTTTCTGCGCTCCACCATATCTTCTGCAAACACCTGGGTTGGCAGCAATGTGCCCTGAAAATTCAGCCGGAACACAAAATCAACTCCTTCCGTATCCAAATCAAAGAAGGTTTTGCAGCCTTCTTTTCTTTCTGCCTCATGGTGATATTCATTATCTGTGGTGGCTTTGGGATGATTGCCTCCCGCTCCGTTAATCAGAATATCACAGCCGCCAAATTTTTGCCTTATCGCTTCATGCACCTTTCGGAGTGCCTCTTTCTCCAGCACATTCGCCTGATAGCCTTCACAGGAAAACCCTTCCGACCTGATTTCCTCTGCCAGCTTTTTCACAGCCTCCTCATTCAAATCCAATGCTGCCACATTGGCTCCCGCCTGGGCAAACGCTTTTGCAAAGGTTCCGCAGATAATACCTCCTGCCCCGGTGATTACTACATTCTTATTACGAAAATCAACTGATAATGGTAAATTTAACATATGGACACCTCTCTTTTTACACTGTATTTTTTTCAAAATTAAAATAATTCCTGGTATTGTAGTAGCAGATATGCTCTACTATTTTTTTTAAGTACTCCTTATCATTGGGATATTGTCCGCTTTCCACCCATTCGCCTATCAGTTCGCACAGCACCCGGCGGAAATATTCATGGCGTGTATAACTTAAAAAAGAACGGGAATCTGTGAGCATTCCCACAAAATTGCCCAGTACACCGTTTGCCGCCAGTGCGGTCAGTTGTGCCCGCATTCCGGGGCGGCTGTCGTTAAACCACCATGCACTTCCCTGCTGTATTTTACTAAATGCCCCCGCTTCCTGAAAGCAGGCGGTTATTGTGGCAATGGCATCATTATCCGCAGGGTTCAGAGAGTATACAATGACTTTGGGCAGACCATCCGCCTCCTGAAAAGCATTGAGCAGGGACGCCAGCTTTTGTACTCCGGAATCACTGTTTATGGCATCGTATCCTGTATCTGCTCCAAGACTGGCAAACTGTCTTCTGTTCACATTCCTCAGACAGCCAAAATGTATCTGCATCACCCAGTTTTTCCGGGCATATCTTTTGGCACACTCAATCAGCAGCAGTGTCTGGAAAACCTCGGTCTGGTCTTTTGTGGGAGAATTGCCCCTTTTCACTGCGTCAAAGGCTTCCTGCGCTGTCTTTTTGTCAGGGTTCCTATATACGCAGGCATCCAGTCCATGGTCTGCGCACACACAGCCCTGACCTGCAAAATAATCCATTCTGTTTTCCAGTGCCTCCACAATATCCGTCACCTGCTCTATGGGATGTCCTGCCACATGGGATAATTTCTGCATATAGTCCATGAATCCCGGTTTATCGATTGCCAGTGCCTTATCGGGACGAAAGGTAGGGAATACTTTTGTCTCCATATTTTCCTCTGCAATCTTTTGGTGCCATTTCAAATCATCACAAGGGTCGTCCGTAGTGCAGAGTACCTCTACCTGAAATTTCCTCAACAATGTTCGGGCAGAATATCCTTGTATTCTCTCATTGCACTGCTCATAAATTTTCTTCGCATTGTCCGGGTTCAAAGGCTCATAGACTCCAAAAACTCTCTGCAGTTCCAAATGGCTCCAGTGATATATGGGATTACCAATCAATTTGGGCATGACAGCGGCAAAGGCGTAAAACTTCTCCCAGTCGGAGGCTCCCTGGGTAATCCTGTCCTCAACCACACCGCCTGCGCGCATCAGCCGCCATTTGTAATGGTCGCCGCCCAGCCAGACCTGCGTAATGCTTTCAAACTTTCTATCCTCTGCAATCTCCATAGGATTGATGTGGCAGTGATAATCAATAATGGGCAGTTTCTCTGCCACTTCATGATAAAGCAACTCGGCAGTAGACGTGGAAAGCAAAAAATTTTCATCCATAAATGTGCGCACTTCTACATCCTCCAATCCTTTTTCTTCCTTTTCTTTCCTATTTTTTCCCGCATTCCAAAAGATATACAAAAAAGAAGCATACCAGTTCATTAGTATGCTCCTTTTTGATACAATCATGTACTTTTCACATATTTAGATTGGACTTTGCAATTATCAGACACCCACATTTCCACTGTTGATTCCCAGTCCGTTGTTTTCTGTGGGAAGGAAATCACAGATTGCTTTCCTGATATAGGTATCCCAGAAATCCCATTCATGGGCGCCGGGTCCCGTCACAAAGGTAACATCCACGCCGCTCTCCTCCAGAAATGTCTTCATCTGCTTATTTGCCTCCAGCAGAAAATCCTGCTCTCCGCACGCCATATAAACTCTGGGAATCTCTTTTCCCTGCTGTTTCAACTGCTCTACCAGATACTTGGGATTCCTGTCACTGTTAAGCAGCTTATCCAAATCTCCAAAACAGCTCTCCGCATAAGCGCGGGATTCAATAAAAAGCGGCACATCGTTGGTTCTCGCCGGCATATCATCCAGAATCATGGCACCGGAGAGCGAAACAATATAACCAAAAGTGTCCGCATACTTCAGACCGTTACGCAGTGCTCCAAAGCCACCCATGGAAAGTCCGCCGATAAAGGTGTCTTCCCTCTTATGAGAGAGCGGAAACATTTTCCTCGTAATCTCCACCAGTTCTTTTCCGATAAATTCGCCGTAGAAATTATTGGCTGCAGCCTGGTCCACGTAAAAGGCATTGTCGCCGGAGGGCATCACAACCACCAAATCATTTTCCTCCGCGTAACGTGCAATGCGGGAACCCACAACCCAGTCCGTATAGTTACCAAAAACTCCATGCAGCAGATACAGCGTCTTGTAAGGTTTGTCCTCTCTCACCGGCATTCCCGGAAATGTGAGCTTATCTACCGGAAGAATCACATTCACCGGAACCTGTCGCATCAGAGACTTTGATAAGAAATTCATTTGAATAAAAGCCATATTCCTTCTCCTTTCGCTACACCATTTTTACCTTTATGTTATCCGCATTTTGCCGCTGTCTGTACTGCCGCAGACGCCGGTAAAAAGTGGAACGGCTTACGCCAAGCTGCTCCATGGCCTGCTGCTGTGTCAGACGTCCTTCCCCAAAAGCATCAAAAACCTCTTCCATTTTCGGTTCCGGAATCTCAATAGGCTTCCTGCCTTTATATCTGCCTTCCTTTACAGAATGTTCAATTCCTTCCTTTCTGCGTTCTTTAATATAATTTTTTTCCTTTTGATATAACGCCATCAACAGGTAATAGTATTGCAGGCGGTTACTGTCGTCAATGCTGAATACCTCCGACTTTATATTACTGCCATGGCATACCTCCACCAAAATATCATGGAGCATATTGGCAGAGCGGCTCTGCCTGCTGTCTATCACTTCAAAATCAACTGTCTGCTCCCTGTCCGTCTCCTGATATCTCCTTACATAAAGCGGGTCTCCACTATACCGTAAATCGGTCCGTATCAACCATTCCAGACGGTTCAGGTAATCCATTCCGCAGGCTTCCAGAAGCTCCCACAAATCCTCTCTGTTTTCCCCCGGTGTACGTTCGCTGATAAATACGGGCACCATATTTTCACGCACATAATGCTTCTTGCGCAGGTCAAGATTGAGTCCCGGAATCCCCTGGAAAATGGAGGATGGCAGCAAATCCATCACCGCATAATTAGGAGTAAACTCGTAAAAATAGCTAGAATCTTCACGCTCTGTATATTCAATTTTTGCCAGTGCATACTCAAAATCATACGCATCCCGTACACATATCATACCCTCGGTCTTTACTTCCCGCATACCTCATCCTCCTTACAGTGACTTTACCTACAAAATATCATACTGCAATAATACTTATTACAGCAGTTCATAGGAATCCTTGATAATCCTATTAAACCGCGCTGACAACATATGCTTATAAAAGTGCTTCTGTACTTCGGTGATTGCAGAAATCTCATATATAATTCTGACTGCATTCTCCAGACTAAAACGCTCATATATATACGCCAGCGCCCGGTTACACTCCGGAAACTCCAGACTATGTATCACATCATAGTAGGAACTCTTTCTGCCACCCAGCCTAATCTGGGAAGTGGGAAACGTGAAAATTCTCTTTTCCGTCTCCTCTTTGGACAAAATAATCTTCTGCATCTCGCCTTCGTCTGTCAGATTGGGAAAAAGACAGGAACCATTGTCAAACACCGGAGCCAGACAATAGGCGTCACTGCGCTTCATAAATCCCCAGTTTCCTCCATGGCGGTCAAAATTACCCAGAAGCGCATCTACCACATAGATTTTCCAGAACATATCTATTGTATCCTCTACATCCGTCAGTTTGGAATTATCACGCAACATCTGCATAATATCCGAGTACTCATATTGATACTGTTCCTTATCCTGGTCCAGCGTACTCTCCCCAACATCATTAAAAGGAACAAACTGTGCGTCACCGGTATTGAAATCCCTGCATGCCACCACCTGTTTCCCCTTGTAAGTCCCCAGAAAAGTCTCCTGGGTCACGAAACCTAAATCTGTAAAAATATGAGAACCAATATATTCCGAAATGTGATTGTTGCGCATTCCAAAGGCTGTCTGCTTTTGAAATTTAAGCATATACGGCTCGCCATCAATTAAAATTCCAAGCTTCTTCTCCGAGCCGCCATAATAAATGCCACTTAATTTACAACTTGAGAAATCCATAGACACCTCCTGCTATATACACTATAACCTTTTGAAAGATAAGTGTCAATAGGATTTAAATTTTATTTTGATACAACCAGTTCAAAATAAAAATCAGGGTATTGACATTACTTTTTGACGTCATATACCCTGGTTCCTATTAACCTTTATGGGAAATCTTATTTTAGCGTCCGAAATCGCGCCTGCCTACTGCACGAGACCTGTCAAGGTACAAATCCAATAGCCCAGCCCCAGCAGCCAGCTTGCAAAAATACCATATAAAATAACCGGACCTGCAATTGTAAAAATCTTGCAGCCAACGCCAAAAACCTGACCTTCTGTTTTAAACTCAATGGCAGGCGCTGCCACAGAATTGGCGAAACCCGTGATGGGTACCAGAGCACCGGCTCCGCCCCATTTCACAATTTTGGGATAAATCCCAAATCCTGTCAGCACAACAGACAAAAACACCAGAATCAGGGAACACCAGCTTCCTGCTGTCTGTTTGTCAAGACCAAACGTATCTGCTGCCATATTTAAAATAAACTGTCCGATACAACAGATGATTCCGCCCACAATAAAAGCCTTTATCATCTGCAGCCACAAATTATGTGTGGGTGTCACATCTTTGACATAATCGTTATATTCTTTTTTCTGCGCTTCTGTCACATCACTCATAGACCAGCTCTTCCTCTCTTTCCATACACTGCATAACTGCCATTTGCCATTAATTTGTCCAAAAAAATGATAAATATTTATGTTTTGCCAAAAATATTTATTATACCTCTTTTTTATCATGCAGGATAATTTATGCTTCCAAATGATTTGTTT
>CAZRZM010000022.1:0-26424 GCA_964604575.1 uncultured Acetatifactor sp. | reverse complement strand
TGGAAGAATTGAAAAAGCTGAGAGAGGAAAAAAATATTGCGTATAATTTGACCGGGGATACTTGGCATGATAATCCTTATTTTAATAAGTTGGAGCAAGATGAAAGGGCTCTTAATACCCAAATTAGCGAAGCTCAAGCGATTTTAAAGAATGCTGAAATTGTTGACGGAAATAGTCGAAGCATGGAGACCGTTGATATTGGTTCCATTGTAAAATGTATATGTACTTATCCTGACTTTGAGGAAGTAATGATTTTTGAAATTGTAGGGCATGGGGAAACAGATGTTGATGCAGGGAGGATTCACTATGAATCATTAGTTGCACAAAATATTATGGGTCTTCATCTGAATGACATGGTAACTTTTAATACTCCCGGAGGAGAGGTACAATATAGAATTGTTGAATTTTATGCGGATTGGGAAAAGGTAGGAGGCCAAGAGAATTAAATGAGGGAATCTACGATTGTCTTTTTGTGTGGACCGCATTGCAGTGGGAAAAGTAGTATTCTTCAGGCGTTGTATGGTGAATCTGTGCTTTCTGCCTGGGGAGCGGAGATTGGAAAGGAATTGTATTATCAGCACCATTTTGACACGGAGAATAGGAATCAAAATTTTGAATTTGAGGTAAGCAGACGAGAATTAGAGCGTGACCGTGAATATGCCCAAGTGCAAGGAATCATCGGAATCGAAACTTGGCATCCGGGTAATCTTGCTTATGCTGCGGTCCGCAATCCATCTATTGTTCCGCAGTTAATTCAGCGTATGAAGGAATCTCCCTTGATTTCCAATGCCTATGGAATTCGGCTTTGCATTTCACCAGAGGTTATTTTGGAGCGAACCAAAACTTTTCAGCAGAATAAGGATTGGGCAGTTGGCTTTTATAAAAAAATTGATAGTGTTTTAGGTACCTGCTTAAAACAATTGGGTTTGCAAGATAGGTGTGTTTCTATTGATGCAAACCAGAAATTAGAGGCTGTAATTGAAGAGGCAAAAAAGGCAATAGGATGCTATATCAGCTAAGAATTCTTTACCTCTTCCTTATTCTGCTGGGCATAGTAGAAAATGTACTGCTGTATGATTCCACCCACGTCGCCGTAACCCACAAAAGGGTTATTGCCGTCATACACGTTGTCGATAACCTTCTTAATCCAGGTATCAATGGGAACCAGCGAGGTGCGGGCATAGGCAAAGAGGGCAATACAGTTTGCCACTTTGTCTCCCACGCCCCGCACGGTTTTCAGGGTGTCGAATAACTGCATATCATCATAGGTATAAAGTTTGTCTAAATCAAGCTGCCCGGATGAGACTTTTGTAATGGCGTCCAGAATATAGGGAGTGCGGTAGCCCAGTCTGCAGTTATTTAGTTCTTCCGCAGTCGCCTGCTGCATCTGTGTGGCAGAGGGGAACAGATATAGGGTTTCGCGAGAAGTTTCTGTCAAATCCCCATATTTTTCTGCAATGGCTTCCACCGCAGTTTTGATGGAGGGAATGGTTTTCTGCTGTGAGATAATAAAGGTAATCAGCATTTCCCAGGGGTCCTGATGCAGAATGCGCAGTCCGGCACCGATGGCGGCGGCATTTTTAATGTAAAAATCCTTATCCGGTATCTGTTTCCGGATAAGCTCATAACTGCGCTCCAAATCAAAATAGGGAGCCCATACCTGCTGCCATTTGTCGTTAGTACAGTCTGCCTCAAAGAGGTTTGGGGAAAGCTGTCTGATATACAGAATATCCTTATTTTTAATAAAACGGTATGTGCCGTCCACAAAGTGTCTCACGCGAAAGCACTGTCCGCTGTCTGCAATTTTCTGCAATGCAAAATCATCTGTAATGGTTACTATCATATTGAATACCTTTTAAGTGTTTTGGTGTGCATTTTCAAAGGCCTGTCTGATATGTTCCGGCATGTCCGAGGGCTGTATTTTCTGCAGATGCTCTTCATTCCCTGCGCGGATGGCCTCATCATAATACCAGCACTTGTAGGTAATCATGTCCAGAGCCTGCTGCAGGTGCTTTATCTGGGACTCGATGTGTTCCTTCTGTCTGGAAAACATTTGTCTGCGCAGTGCGTAGGTGGAAGGCCCTTCCTTGCACCACTGCATAAATTCTTTGATATCCCGGATTTCCATGCCGGATTTTTTCAGGCATTCAATGACACGCAGCGCCTCAATGGTATTTTCATTAAATTTCCGCACACCAGATGCGGTTCTGTCCAAATCGGGAAAAAGCCCCTCTTTGTCGTAGTAACGAAGAGTGGATATGGGGATATCAAACATTTTGGCAATTTTACCGATACTATATAAATTTTCCTGCATAATAAAAAGCCTGCCTTTTTTGTAGTAAAATACTTGACCTAAAGTTAGGTTTAGGATATATGATTAGCATAACACATAAAAGTGGGTGTAGCAATGGCAGTTTTTACTGTCACCTGCATGATTGTTGGAAAGGAAGGAGAAGGAGTTTCAGGGGAAAAAGCTGTCTGCACTGGGCATGGGCGCCATGCGTCTTCCGGTGCTGGAGGGAGACGACAGCAGGATTGATGAAAATGCCACAGCCAGGATGGTGGCATATGTCATGGAGAAGGGTATCAATTATTATGATACCGCATGGGGATATCATGCGGGCAATTCGGAGCTAGTGATGGGAAAGGTACTTAAAAATTATCCCAGGGAGCAGTTTTATCTGGCGACCAAATTTCCCGGTTATGATTTGTCCAATATGGGAAAAGTAGAAGAAATTTTTGAGGAACAGTTAAGAAAATGTCAGGTAGAATATTTTGATTTCTATCTTTTCCATAATGTATGTGAGATGAATATTGATGCCTATCTGGACCCGCAGTATAGAATTTATGATTATCTGCTGGAGCAGAAGAAAAACGGGCGCATCAGGCATCTTGGTTTCTCTGCACATGGAAGCTATGAGGTCATGAAACGGTTTCTGGAGGCATACGGCGCATCCATGGAGTCTTGTCAGATTCAGTTAAATTATCTGGACTGGTCTTTCCAGGATGCGAAAGCCAAGGTAAAACTTTTGAAAGAATATAACATTCCGGTATGGGTGATGGAGCCGCTCCGCGGCGGAAAGCTTGCTTCCATGGACGAGGCTTATGAGAAAACCTTAAAAGAACTTCGCCCGGAGGAAAAAGTGCCGGCATGGGCATTCCGTTTTCTCCAGACCATTCCTGAAGTTACTGTGGTGCTGTCCGGTATGTCCAATTTTGAACAGCTTCAGGAAAATATTGCAACCTATGAGACAGATAAACCGTTAAGCGAAAAGGAAGAACAGGCTCTGCTGGGTATTGCGGATGAGATGGTGAAGAAAATTGCCCTGCCCTGCACCGCCTGCCGCTATTGTACAACCCACTGTCCCAAGGGTCTGGATATTCCTGCGCTGCTTTCCCTGTACAATGAGCATTGTTTTACGGGTGGCGGTTTTATCGCGCCGATGGCGCTGATGTCCTATCCTGAGGAGAAAAAGCCCAGTGCCTGCGTGGGATGCAGAAGCTGTGAGGCAGTCTGTCCGCAGCGGATAAAGATATCCGAGGCGATGTCTGATTTTGCATCTAAGACCGCGTGGTAAATTAGGAAGATAATTGCCTGAATATGGTAATAAATTGTCCTTTCCATGCCGATATAATATAGAAGATACAGGATGTGTCTTGGTTGGTCGTCAGGGAGGATGAGAATATGAGCATGGGGATTGGTTCTTCACAGTCCACCGTAAAACGTTACGAGCTTAAGGATTTCAACGGAAATGTTGTGGGCGTGATTACGGTGCACAAACCGACCAGAAGCAAAAGCACTTCTGGACAGACAAAGAAAAAAAGATTGCGATATAATTTTAAGGAAGTATCCACAAGGATTCTCAAGTCCAAGACTTCCGGTTCTGCCAGGCAGGTGGTTACCATGGCAAGAAGTAAGCTTGCGCAGTTAAAGCGTCTGGCAAAGACCGGTAAGTACGATGACAGACAACTGGACAGCGCGATTATCCATGCGGCTAAAATGGTCCGTATTGCGCGTAAGCGCATGAAACATCTCCAGCAGGAGGAGCAGGTAAAGATATCGGGCAGGGCAGCCAGGGAAGAGAAGGAAAAGGAAGACCTTGAGCTGGAAGATATGGAAGAGTTTGAGCGTCTGGAAGAACTGGACATGGAGGGAAAGACGGTAGAAGTGGATACCGTAAGCCAGGAAGAGATGTTGATTCAACTTATGGAACTGCAGCAACGCATGGCGGAGCTGGAGGAACAGCTTCTGGATGAAGGTATGCTGGAAGAGCTGAATGACGAAATGTTTTCATCATCCGGCGGGGGCAGGGTGAGTGAAGAGGAGCTGGAGCGTCTCAAGAAAAAGCACCGCGCCAAAGAGATGCAGGAAATCGTGGATGCGGACATGAAATATTTGAAAGCTATGTTTGATGCCATGGAAAAAGAACAGCAGGAAACTGCAAATGCGATTGCCAATGGAACTGCCGGTACATCAGGTGTGACCCTGGAGCTGGGTGGAGTGGAAGTGCCGGTTGAGGCATCCCAGGACCCGCTGGTTATGGAAGTGGGCGGGACGGTGGATACGCTGGCATAAAAAGGTAAGACTGGACAGTAATAAAACCGGGAATTCCGATAAAGGAACTCCCGGTTTTCCTAATATATCATCGGTGCAGGAACGATATAATTCGCTCATACAGAGAATGATTTTGTGCCGGATATACATAATCAGAGAGATTATCCAGTTTCATCCAGGATGGGGTAACGGTTGGGTATAAAGAAATGTCGGAAAATATAATCATAATCTGCACCTCCTTGTAATCAGCTTATTGGTTAAGTTCTTTTCTTATCTTTATTTTACTATATTCCGTGATGAATACAATGTGTGGATATCTTAAATTTATTGTCAAAGTATGTGCGCAGAGCACAAAATATGATAATATGTAAATAGATGTCCAGAATGGACGAGACAGCATTTTGCGAATGGTTCTGAACAGACACAATAGGGACATACATGAGGAAAATCACAGATTCCGCAGGGAGAACAGGATATCAGGAAAGATGAGGGATAAGATATGGCTCTTACATTAAGGGAAATGGTGGAACTGACCCAGGAGCAGTTTCATTTACAACTGTTGGCAGGTAGTGGGGATTTAGACCATATAGTTACCTGGGTACATATGATGGAGTATACCAATGTAACAGAATTTTTCTGGGGAAATGAAGTGGTGGTGACCGGAGGTTACGCCCTGCAAAAAGAGGAGGATATGTTCCGGCTGATAGATACACTGGAGGAGCACCGCTGTGCAGGTCTGGTGATTAACGTGGGAAAATATATTGCAAAGGTTCCCGAAGCAGTCATCGCCTACTGTGAGGAGAAACATCTTCCGCTTCTGACTATGCCATGGAAAATGTATATTACCGAGTTTGTCAAGGAGTGTTGTTCTTTGATTCATCAGAGCAGCAGAAAAGAAGAACTGATGGTACAGACACTGCTGCATGTGGTGTTTACTCCTCAGGATGTGGAGACATGCAGGGAGCAGTTGGATGAATTTTTTCAGGAAGAGAATGGATTCCAGATGATTGCTGTTTATGTGGGAGGAGATAAAGCATACGGCAATATTTCAGACCAGAGAAAAGTCCTGCGTCTGCATACGGCAATGCGCTCCTTTTCTTTTCCCTATTTGATTTTCCGGTACGAAAAGAGGTTTTTTATTTTGCTGAATGAAAAGGATTGTGGAGTGACGGACCAGATTACCAGCCGGATTTTACAGTCCATCCTGTCCATATTTCCGGATTTGCATATTTGTATTGGAACCAGTGAAACCGTGGATTCCTATGAGCATCTTACCGATTGTTTTCATGGGGCGATTTCGGCATCCCGCTGTGCGGCGCTGCATAAGCGGGAGATGGTGCGGTTTCAGGATATGGGGTTTTATAAGCTGTTATATTCAGTGCCGGATGATGCGCTGCTGCTTAGGTATTACCATGAGGTTATGGACCCGGTGCTCATATATGACCGCATCAACCACAGTGCCTATACGGAGACGCTTATGCGCTACTTATTGTGTGACGGCAGCCTTAAAGAGGTGGCAGCGCAGATGTTTACCCACCGCAATACTATCAATTACCGTATGGGAAAAATAAGGGAACTGCTGGGGTGCGGGCTGGATACCCAGAGCCAGAGGCTGCCTTATCTGATTGCTTATCACATAGGAGTGATTCTGAAATTGACAGAAGATTTGGAGGAGACGGAAAAGAAAACACAAAATCAGTAGGCGAATAGGTAGATATATGTTACAATAGGGGAAATGATGAGGAGAGGAAAATTAAATATGAAAGAGAAGCATACAAAGCGCAGTAATTTTACGGGGACAGTCGGATTTGTTCTGGCAGCCGCAGGAAGCGCGGTGGGACTGGGAAATATCTGGAGGTTTCCTTATCTGGCGGCAAAGGACGGGGGAGGCACTTTTCTTGTTGTCTATATTATTCTGGCGCTTACTTTTGGATTTACATTATTAACCACAGAGATAGCCATCGGACGCAAAACAGCCCAGGGAGCGCTTACCGCTTATGGAAAGATTCATAAAAAATGGGCAGGTATCGGTGTGCTGGCATGGCTGGTTCCCATTATTATTCTGCCCTATTACTGTACCATTGGCGGCTGGGTTCTGAAATATCTTTTTGCATTTATGACCGGAGACGGTACGAATGCGGCTGCGGACGGATATTTCACGGGTTATATTACCCAGAACACCGCGCCGATTATCGGTATGGTGCTTTTTCTGGCAGCAACCGCTTATGTGGTTTTTAACGGGGTCAATAAAGGAATTGAGGATTACAGCAAAATTCTGATGCCCATACTGTTCCTTCTGGTGGTGGGAATATCCGTTTATTCCCTGACACTGAAATATACGGATGGGGAGGGTGTTACCAGAACGGGATTACAGGGACTGAAAATTTATCTGATTCCTGATTTTTCCGATATGACAGTGAGCAAGTTTGTCATTATTGTGATAGATGCCCTGGGGCAGTTGTTCTTTTCTATCAGCGTTGCCATGGGTATTATGGTGACTTATGGCTCTTATGTGAAAAAAGAGGCTAATCTTATCAAGTCCATCAACCAGATTGAGTTTTTTGACAGTTTTGTGGCGATTATGGCGGGCATGATGATTGTTCCGGCAGTATATACCTTTATGGGAACAGAGGGAATGTCGGCAGGTCCGGGACTGATGTTTGTATCCCTGCCCAAAGTGTTTGAGAATATGGGGAAAGTGGGAGTTGCCATAGGGATTTTATTCTTTTTGATGGTTACTTTTGCGGCGGTTACTTCTTCCGTATCCGTTATGGAGGCGATTGTGTCCGGTATTATGGACAAATTTCACTTCAGCCGCAGGAAGAGTACCTGTATTGTCAGTCTGTACACTCTGGTGGTTGGGATTATTGTCTGTCTGGGATATAATCTGTTCTATTTTGAACTGCCGCTTCCCAACGGCAGTGTGGGACAGATTCTGGATGTGATGGACTATCTGAGCAACAACTGCTTTATGCCTCTGGTGGCACTGCTCACCTGTATTTTGATAGGATGGGTGGTAAAGCCCCAGACCATTATAGAGGAAGTAACCTATGGTGGAAACAAATTCAGCAGAAGGAAGCTGTATGTGATTATGATTAAATTTGTGGCGCCACTGTTGCTGTTTGCGTTATTGCTTCAGTCGGTTGGTCTGCTCCGGTTCTAAGCTGCTGTGGGGATGGAGGCAACAGATAAGAACATTTTGGCTGCATTGCGGCAGAAATGGGAAAGGGAAAGGTGTTGGAATGAATTACAGAAAACTGGGAAAAACGGGACTGGTTGTCAGTGAAATCGGACTGGGAAGCGAGGCGTTTGTCAATCTTAAAGATGAGGACGCGCAGAAGCTTCTGAATACTGCGGTGGACAATGGTGTGAACTACTTTGATTTGTACAATTCGGAGCCCCATGTGCGCTCCGCCATTGGAAAAGCTATGCGCGGCAGGCGTGAGAAATTCATTATTCAGGGACACATCTGTTCCGTATGGCAGGATGGACAGTACAAGAGAACCCGTAAAATGGCTCTGGTAAAAGAGGCGTGCCGGGATTTGTTTGAGCGTCTGGAAACGGACTATATTGATATCGGGTTTATTCATTATGTGGATGAGCAGAAAGATTATGACGAGGTGTTTAACGGTGAAGTGATTGCTTATATGAAGCAGTTAAAGCAGGAGGGTAAAATCCGTCATATCGGAATGAGCACCCATAATCCCCAGATAGCCATTCAGGCAGTACATACAGGGCTTGTTGAAGTGATTATGCTCAGTATCAACCCTGCCTATGACATGCTCCCCTCCAATGAGGATGTGAATACTCTTTTTGAGGAGACCACCTATGCGGAGAGTGCGCTTGCCAATATTGACCCGGAAAGAAATGAACTGTATCGTCTGTGCGAGGCGGAAGGGGTTGCCCTGACCGTTATGAAGCCTTATGCGGGCGGCGCCCTTTTGGATGCGGGGAGCAGTCCCTTTGGTGTGGCGCTCACCGTACCGCAGTGTCTGCACTATTGTCTGACAAGACCGGCGGTGGCTTCTGTTTTGTCCGGTGCAGGGAATGCGGAGGAGCTGCTGGGCGCTGTTGCCTACTGTGATGCCAGTGAGGAAGAGAGAGACTATGCTTCTGTTCTCGCCCATGCGCCGGCACATTCCTTTTCGGACCAGTGCATGTACTGTGGACATTGCGCACCTTGTACCAAAGGCATTGACATTGCCATGGTGAACAAGCTTACGGATTTGTGCGATGCCCGGGGAATGGTGCCGGAGACGGTACGCGACCATTATGAAGTGCTTTCCGCCAAGGCCTCCGACTGTATTGCCTGTGGAGCCTGCGAGAGAAACTGCCCTTTTGGCGTAAAAATTATAGAGCATATGAAACATACAGTAGAGGTATTTGGGAGATAGCAGAAAGCCGGATGAAAAAGAAACGAATCGTTAATAGTGTGATATTTCTGGCACTGCTGTTTACGGAAGTGCTGATTGCTCTATTTGTACATGACAACTTTGTGCGTCCCTATATAGGGGACGCACTGGTGGTTATTGTACTCTATTTTTTTGTGAGAATTTTTGTGCCGCAGGGGTGGCGTTTTCTGCCTCTGGCAATTTTTGTTTTTGCAGGAGGAGTGGAGGTTTTACAATATTTCCGTCTTGTGGAAATATTGGGAGTGCAGGATAACAGATTCCTGCGGGTTTTGATAGGTTCCACCTTTGACTGGAAGGACATTCTGTGTTATGGAGCAGGATGCGCCCTTCTCGGTATGGGTGAGTATCTGTACCATAGGAACAGACACGGAAAAATGTGAAAGGAGCTTCCATGAATATAGTAGAATACATACAAAAGGAATTATTTGCCAGACAGGACAAGGAATATCATGATTTTCACTGCCGTTTAATGCCCACAGTGGATGCGGATACGGTAATCGGGGTGCGGACACCCGCACTGCGGAAATTTGCAAAAGAGGTGGCGAAGATGCCGGAGCACGAAGAATTTCTGCAGAAGCTGCCGCACCAGTATTATGAAGAAAATAATCTGCATGGTTTTCTGCTGGAGACAATAAAGGATTATGATAAATGTGTAGAGGCAGTGGATACTTTTCTTCCCTATGTGAATAACTGGGCGACCTGCGATATGATGACGCCCAAAATATTTAAGAAGCATACGGACGAGCTGCGTGGGCAGATAGAAAAGTGGATTGCCGCAGAGGATACCTACACGGTGCGGTTTGCCGTCCGTATGCTGATGAATTTTTATCTGGAGAATTTGTTTGAGCCGGAATATCTTCGGATGGCTGCCGGGGCGGCATCGGAAGAATACTACATCAATATGATGATTGCGTGGTACTTTGCCACAGCACTTGCAAAACAGTATGATGCGGTGCTTCCTTATCTGGAAAAGAGGCAGCTCCCACAGTGGATTCACAATAAAACCATCCAGAAGGCAGTGGAGAGCTACCGCATTACAGAGGAACAGAAGAGATATCTGAGAACACTGAAATACTGACAGACAATGGATACATAAATAAAGCATCAGACATACTGGGGGATGCCATAAAATGAATCAGGCAAGAGGAATAAACCGAATCAGAATAAGCGGAAATGGGTTGAAGATGCTGGCGCTTATCACTATGACGCTGGACCACATAAGTCTGCTTTTACTGGACAATTACAGACCGCTGCGTATCATGGGGAGGCTTTCTTTTCCCTTATTTGCGTATATGATTGCCGAGGGCTGCCATTACACAAGAAACAGGAGAAAGCATCTGTTGGGAATTTTTTTGCTGGGAGTGTTATGCCAGCTTGTTTATTATCTGACAGACGGCAGTCTGTATCAGGGGATTCTGATGACCTTTACGTTATCCATTTTGTGCATTTATGCCATGGACCGGGCGAAAAATAGAAAAAAGTGGTATGGATGGGTGCTGCCCCTGGTAACTCTGGGAATCGTTGTTTTTTTATGTGAAGGGCTGCCACGCCTGCTGCCGGAAACGGACTATGCGGTTGACTATGGTCTGTGGGGTGTGCTGCTTCCGGTGTTTGTTTCCTTATCGGAAAACAGGAAAGCAAAATGGCTGTTTACAGCGGCGGGACTGGTACTGCTTAGTCTTTCCATGGGGAGCTGGCAGTGGTATTCTCTGGCTGCCCTGATACCGCTGGCATTATACAGTGGGGAAAAGGGCAGATGGAATACAAAATATTTATTCTATATATACTATCCGTTACATATGGTAGTAATCTACGGACTTACGTTATTATGAACTGCAGGTAAAAGCTGTGGTATGTGGGAGTATCATAATGAAAACAAAAATTCTGCGAACGTTAATTATCATATCCATTCCCACAATTATTGAGGAGATTCTGGCAACCTTATTGCAGTATGTGGATACGGCGATGGTGGGCAGACTGGGGGAGCAGGCGACAGCCTCTGTCAGTGTGACAACCACCGTATCCTGGCTGGTGGGCAGTGTGGCGTCGGCATTGGGAGTGGCAGCGCTTGCCATGATTGCCAAAGCTGTGGGCAGTGGTGACACCAAACTTACCAAAAGGATTTCCAGCCAGGTTCTGCTGCTGGCATCCATATGCGGTGTGGTTCTAAGTGTGGTATCCATGGCACTCAGTCCTTTTATTCCCAGATGGATGGGAGCGGAACAGTCAATCTGGAAGGCGGCATCCACCTATTTTTTCATTATCAGTACCGGCACTGTTTTCCGCGCATGGAATTCCATTCTGGGAGCAGCCATCCGTGCCACAAAGGATACCAAAACTCCCATGATAATCAATCTGGCTGTCAACATATTAAATGTGGTACTGAATTATCTGTTTATCTATGGGTGTGGACTGGGCGTTACAGGTGCGGCGGCTGCGACAGCCTTGTCCTATGGTATTTCCGGTATTCTGATGTTTGCCGCGTACAGACGCAATGAGTATCTGTGCTGGGAGTGGAAAAAATTCCGGCCCGATACTGCCATTATCAGAGAGTGTATTCAGTTAAGTCTCCCGGTTCTGGGCACCGGCATCACATCCTGCTTCGGCTATGTGGTGTTTGCCAGTCTGGTGACTGGAATGGGCAACACTGTGTTTGCCGCGCATTCCATTGCGGTCACAGCGGAGACCATTTTCTATATTCCGGGCTATGGACTCAGAACCGCAACCTCAACCATGGTGGGTAATGCCCTGGGAGAGGGGAATCACAAAAAAATTGAGACAGTGGGAAGTATGAGTGTGGTGATTACCATGGGAATGATGGTTTTGAACGGTTTCCTTTTATATTTCGCTGCACTGCCCCTGATGCAGCTTTTCACACCCAGCATGGAAGTGGCAGGGCTGGGTGCAGGAATGCTTAGAATGGTGGCATTTTCCGAGCCGTTTTTTGGTCTGATGATTGTAGTGGAGGGTATTTTTTATGGGCTGGGGCGCACCCGCTATGCCTTTGTGATTGAAACTTTTAGTATGTGGTGTGTGCGTATCCTGTTTACCTTTCTTTGTGTCCGGGTCTGGAATCTGGGACTGCGGGCAGTGTGGGGCTGTATGATTGCGGACAATGTGTGTAAAGCGTTACTGTTTACGTTACCTGTTCTTACGAAAAAGGGCAGGATGCGTCTGCTTATACAATCCTGATATGGTACTGTTCCAGCCAGTAATTGACCTGTAGCATATAGGCCAGCATCTGGGGACCTGCCATGAGCTGACCGTACCAGGGTTTGCCGTAATCCAGCTCGCTGCCCAGGAAACGGTGTACTTTCCGGGTATCCAGAAGACTGCGGACAGGGGCGCCGGGCTCGGCGAGAACTTCTTTCAGGCGTTCTCCAAGCATTTTTTCATACTGGGGATGATAGGTTTTGGGGTAAGGACTTTTTTTGCGCCATAATACTTCCCCCGGCAGTTTGCCCTCGCCCGCATGGCGCAGAAGGGCTTTGACGACACCTCCATGACTTTTCATCTCCCAGGGAACATTCCAGAGATATTCCACAATCCTGTGGTCCGCCAGGGGCACACGGGCTTCCAGCCCGGAATACATGCTGGTGCGGTCCATACGGTCTAACAGCGTTGCCATAAACCATTTCAGATTCAAGTAGGATATTTCCCTGCGGCGCCTCTCTTCCGGGGAGTCTTCCGCAAGCCTTGGGGTTTCGGCAATCGTATGTTCATAGGCGAGATGTGCATATTCTTTCATGGGCAGGTCATGCAGAAGCTCATCGGAGAGAAGTACCTGTCTTGCACTCATGTCATGGGACCAGGGAAAATCGTCCGTCTCAAATGCTTGCTTACTGTGGAACCATGGATAGCCGCCGAAAATTTCATCGGCGCATTCACCGGTCAGCGTCACTTTGTTATAATCCACTACCTTGGAACAGAAGTAAAGCATGGAAGATTCCACATCTGCCATACAGGGCAAATCTCTGGCGTCCACAGCCTTGTAGAGATAATCCAGAAGTTCTATGTTATTGCATTCCAGATAGGTGTGGTTGGTGCCGCAGTATTCCACCATTTTATCCACCCAGGGTCTGTCGCGGCTGGGCTGGAAATCATTGGCTTTAAAATAATCTCCGTTTCCTTCAAAATCAAAAGAGAAGGTGTTCAAAACTTTTCCCTGGGAGGCGAGCTGTCTGGCACAGATGGCAGTTACCAGACTGCTGTCCACTCCGCCGGACAAAAAGGTGCTGATGGGAATATCCGACAGCATCTGTAACTTTACGGCGTCTTCCACCAGCCATGCGGTTTTCTCCACCGTTTCCTGAAAACTGTCCTTGTGGGGTGCACTGACTAACTGCCAGTAGCAGATATCTGTCAGTCTGCCCTCATGAAAGTGCAGATAATGTCCCGGCAGTACTTCCCGGATATCTTTGAATACTCCTTTCCCATAGGTCTTGGCAGGACCCAGGGCGAACACTTCACAAAGCCCTTCCTTATCCAGCATGGGCTCCACGCCAGGGTATGCAAATAATCCTTTTAGTTCGGAGGCGAAGACCAGCGTGTCATCCACCATGGTATAAAACAAGGGTTTTACGCCCACACGGTCGCGGAACAGATATAGGGATTTTTCCTGTTCATCCCAGATGGCAATGGCAAAAATGCCATTTAACTGCCGGATATAATCTGCGCCATCCCGTAAAAATCCCTGGAGAATCACTTCTGTATCACTGTTGGTGTCAAAGGCTGCACCGCGCTTAATCAGTTCGCGGCGCAGGGAGGGCATATTATAGATTTCACCGTTAAAGGCGATGGTGCAGGTTTTTCCCTGCACCGTCCTTGTCATAGGCTGTTTTCCTTTTTCCAAATCAATAATGGACAGACGAACGTGGGCAAGACCGCAGTGGTCGTAGAGCAGTGTGTCATCTTCGTCCGGTCCCCGGCGTTTTAGTACCTGATTCATAGTCGTAAGAATATGGTTCCAGGTATCCCTGTTCTGGTTATAATGGGCATTTTGGCTGCAAAAGCCTGCAATTCCACACATAAGAGCCTCCTTTTTTATTGAATGATGGGTTGGTATTGTCTGCCTTCCAGCGCGGCTTCACAAGCCGGAAGAAGAAGCTTCGTATGGGCAATCATGGAGTTGGGTTTGGTCTGGGGGTTATCCTGTCCAAAAGGGACAAAATAGATATTTTTGGTATTTAAAAGCAGTCCGATATTTTTCATATTCATTCCCAGGGCATCGTTGGTGGAGATGGAGAGAAGCAGGGGCTTCTCATTTCTCAGATGGGCTTTTGCCGCCATTAACACCGGGGTATCGGTAATGCCGTTGGCGAGTTTGGCGATAGTATTCCCTGTACAGGGAAAAATAATAAGGATATCCAGCAGATTGCCGGGACCGATGGGTTCTGCGTCCGGGATGGAGAGAATGGGGCTGCGTCCGGTGATACGCTCGGCTTCTGCAAGAAAATGTGACGCGTCACCGAAACGGCTGTCGGTTGTCTGTGATGCGTAGGAAAAAATAGTGTAGATATCGGCGCCGGTGGCTGCCAGCTTCTCAAGTTCTTCAAATACATTTTTATAAGTGCAAAAGGAGCCGGTGAGGGCTACCCCGATTTTCTTTTTCTTTAAATTCATGAGGGTCCTCATTTCTAAATAAGGTTTCAGCGTCAGCTACATAAGTTTTGCGGGTTCCAGAGTTCTCATAATGCAGTCAAAAAGGATTTCGGCAGAGGAAAGGGGGGCATATTTTCCCGGAAGAGAGGGAAGTAAAACAGCCCGCACTCCCAGACTGGCGGCAGCGGTATAGTCTACTCCGCCGGGGGAGGATGCCAAATCCAGAATCAGAGTATCCTGCTTTATTTTGGATAAAAGGGCAGCGTCAAGAACCTTGTCAGGAATGGTATTAAAAATGAAATCTGTCCGTGTGACTTGGGCAGCCAGCTCGGCATGGGTCAGAATTCTGGTGTGCACACCGGCACGGGCAAGGGCTGCCTTGTTGTTGTCATACACAAATAAGCTGTGTGTGAAAGGTTTCAGGCAGGACACCAGCGTACTTCCACATTTGCCATATCCCAGTACCAGACAAGTGCTTTCAGTGAGGTTTCTGGGGCTGCGGATAATTGCCTCCGCTATGATGCCTTCTGTGGTAGCGATGGTATTGCGGCAGGCGGTATCGTCATCTTTCATAAAATCAATACAGGAGATGGAAAAAGCTTTTGCCTTTTGCCATAAGGAATCAGGAATACACCCTGCAAAAAGAAAGGATGAGGGTGTTCTGTCAGCCAGAAGTGCAGTAATATCCACATTTTCAAAATCTCCATCGCCCCAGAGAGCGCCATTTTTTAACATGGGAGTGGGCAGAATCAGATGTTTTCCTTTGCCCAGGGCCTCCTGAAGCGAGGAGCAGGAGAGCGGGAGGTTCGCACCGGTTCCGGAAGGTATGGGACATTTCTCACATAATCCGTAGGTATAGACGTTGCATCCATGTGCGGCTAACAGATTTGCAAGATAAACCTGCCGCATGTCGCCGCCGATGACGGCAAAGCTTTTTAATGGAGTTTTCAAACTGTCACTTAACCTTTTTTCTTTTAGGGTATGCGTAAAAAGGTTAGGGGTGACGCTTTGGGGGAAAATGTGGTATAATTATTAAAATACTGTTGTATGTAAGAATAAGAGGGGGGCTTATGGAACAAAAGAGATTATCTTTCTGGGATAAATTTCAGAACCGTATTATAGTGCAGGCAATCCGCAGGTCGCTGGTAACCATGATTCCTGTTATGATGGTATTTGCCTTTTCGCTGGTACTCAAATCGTTACCGGTTCAGCCCTATCTGGATTTCATCACTACATGGCATGGGGGAGCCATCTTCTCATTTCTGAACGGTATTTATAATATGACCAATGGTATGTTTGCGGTCTATATGGTGGGTGTGCTGGGATTCTATATCGGTGTGCTCAGCAAGAGCAGTGAGCCCAATACCAAGTATGGTACCTTTCTGGTGTCCGAGGGCTGTTTCTTTATTTTGTCAGGCGTGGGAGCAGGCAGTTATGACGCTTTTGGGCCGAAAGGAATGTTTATTGCCATTGTATCGGCAGTTCTGGCATCCAGGCTGTATCTGTGGCTGTCGGCAAAATGCAGACCAAAGTATTTACTGACAGATGGCGGGGACATACATCTGGGCAATGCGGTACAGACTATTTTCCCGGTCTGTATTGTATTTGTGGTGTTTTCACTGGGCAATTATGCCCTGACAAAATGCTTTCATGTGGACGGTCTGCACCAGCTTATGATGGAAGTCATGAATTTTCTGTTTGCGCAGATTGACTCAGAATTAATCAGTGGGCTTTGTTACAGTCTGATTTCGGGGCTGCTGTGGTTTTTTGGTATTCATGGAAGCGATGTACTGCAGGGAGTCAAGGAGAGGACGTTTATGGCAGCCTCTGCGACGAATATGGAACTGATTCATGCGGGACAGAACCCCACAGAGATTCTCAACAGTCAGTTTCTGGACAATTTTGTGGTGATGGGAGGGTGCGGCGCCACACTCTGTCTGCTGATTGCCATTTTGTTATTCAGTAAACGCAGAGGGACCAGAAGCATTCTGAAAATGTCCTGCATTCCCATGATTTTCAATATCAATGAGATTATGGTGTTTGGACTGCCTATTATCTATAATCCCATTTTTCTGATTCCGTTTCTGGGAGTGCCGCTGTTTTGTTTTATCAGCAGTTATATTGCATTTAAAACCGGACTGGTGCCCTGTGCGTGTGGCAACGTGGAATGGACGACACCGCTTCTGTTCAGCGGTTATCTGGTTACAGGCTCTTTTCGGGGAGTGCTTTTGCAGCTTGTGAATCTGGCAGCAGGCGTGGCGATTTATGCTCCTTTTGTGAAAAAGTATGACAGAAAGCGCAATGAGGAGACAAAAGAGGTATATCAGGAGATGCTTGCAAGTCTCCAGGAAGCGGAGAAGCTGCGGGAAGTGATTGCACTTACGGATATTTCTGCCTCTTATGGCTGGCTGGGTAAAGCCATGGCGGCAGATTTGAAACATGCTCTGGTAAAGGACGAGATGCAGATATACTATCAGCCCCAGTATAATGAAAAGGATGAGTGTATCGGAGCGGAGGCGCTGCTTCGGTGGTTCCACCCCATTGTGGGAATGGTTTACCCGCCCATGGTGTTTCGGCTTGCAGATGAAATCGGGATTCTGGAGGAAATGGAGGAATGGGTGGTTGAGAGGGTTCTCACAGACGCGGAGCGGCTGGAGAAGCAGTATGGAAAATACGAAGGAAAACTCAGCGTCAATGTGACAGGCAACACGATCCAGAAGGATGCTTTTGAAAAGTTTCTTTTAAAAATGTGGGAACAGAAAAATGTGGAGGAACTGGTGGTATGTATCGAGATAACGGAGCAGGATGCCCTGTTTTTGGATGATACGCTCAGAAATCGTTTCCTGCGGATTCGGCAGATGGGATATTCCCTTGCCGTGGATGATTTTTCCATGGGAAGTACTTCCATACAGTATCTGACGGGCAACCATTTTGAACTGTTGAAACTGGACGGTTCTCTGGTAAGCGGAATACTGGACAATCCCAGATGCTGTGATATTATTGAGTCCATCGTGAGTCTGTCCGAGACACTGGGAATGGACGTTATTGCAGAATTTGTAAGTGAAAAAGCCATCCGTGACAAGCTCTGTGAGCTTGGGTGTCATTTGTATCAGGGATGGTATTATTCTCCGGCACTGCCTTTTGAAGAGTTTGTGGAGAAATTTTAGATTGTTTTTATACTTGTAATTGATTGTTTACAAAATGTTTATTGACAAGAATCCTAAAAAAATAATATAGTTTTAATATATGCAATTTTTTTCAAGGAGGAGCATGCTTGGAAGAGTGGAGATATTTATATAAGGAGGATGTTTGGTGAAGAAAAATGAGAGTTATTTGACAAATTATGCACAGCTCTGCAGGGAAGCAGACAGAGTAGATTTGAATCTGTTTGATGAATATGGAGTAAAACGTGGATTAAGAGACAAAAACGGTAACGGTGTACTGGCAGGGCTGACTAATATATCCCGTATTGAGTCCTTTAAGATGGAAAATGGAGAGAAAATCCCCTGCGACGGTAAACTGTGGTATAGAGGATATGACTGTATTGAACTGGTGGAAGGTTTTCGGAGAAAAAGATATGGTTTTGAGGAGATTGCCTATCTGCTTCTGTTCGGAGAACTGCCCACAGAAGAGGAACTGCGGCGGTTTGGGGAGATTCTCGCACAGAACAGAACACTGCCTAAGAATTTTGCCAGGGATGTTATCATGAAAGCGCCCAGCAGTGATATCATGAATTCGCTTACCAGAAGTGTATTGACACTGGCATCTTACGATAAAAACGCCAGCGACACATCTATTGAAAATGTGCTTCGTCAGAGTATTAATCTTATCAGTTTGTTTCCGGTACTTTCCGTATATAGTTATCACGCATACAATCATTACGAGAATGATGACAGTATGTATATACATAGACCACAGAAACGTTTGTCCACCGCAGAGAATATTCTGATGATGCTGCGCCCCGATAAACAGTATACTGAACTGGAGGCAAGAGTGCTTGATATTGCACTGGTGCTGCACATGGAGCATGGCGGCGGTAATAACTCTACTTTTACCACCCATGTGGTGACATCTTCCGGTTCCGATACTTATTCTGTGATTGCGGCGGCTCTTTCTTCTTTGAAAGGTCCCAAGCATGGTGGAGCCAACATCAAAGTGGTGGAGATGATGCGCGATATTGAAGCGCATATTGAGGACTGGTCGGATGAGGATGCAGTGAGAGCGTATCTTAAGAAGATTCTCAACAAAGAAGCCTTTGACGGCAAGGGATTAATCTATGGAATGGGTCATGCAGTTTATTCTCTGTCAGACCCCAGAGCGCAGGTGTTCAAGGGATTTGTGGAACAGCTTGCCATTGCCAAAGGCAGGGAGAAGGACTTCGCACTGTACTCCATGATTGAGCGTCTGGCGCCTGAGGTGATTGCACAGAAATCAAGGATTTACAAGGGTGTCAGTGCAAATGTGGATTTCTACAGCGGATTTGTATACAGTATGCTGGAGATTCCCCTGGAGCTGTATACGCCTATTTTTGCTATTGCCAGAATCGTTGGATGGAGCGCACACAGAATTGAAGAATTGATAAATATGGATAAAATTATTCGTCCGGCGTATAAGAGTGTAATGCAGGAAAGAGACTATATAGATATAGCAGAACGTGATGGTCATGAAACAGGTATAAGGCAGGATGCCAGCGGGGAATAAATGTAATATGGGAACAATTCTTGATTATCTGGAGGAATATGGCGATGTATCTCTGCGTGAGATGCCCATGAACGATGTGGACAGTCTGATACTGTGCCAGTTCGCCTATTTGAAATTTGATGGAATGGTGCCGGGGGTAAAGGAAAATGCGCCATCGGTGACTTTAAAGCAGTTGGCGGAACATGCAGACTATGAAAAATTGTTTGCGGATGAAAGATATGAGAAAGTCAACCGTGCCTTGTTTGCAAAGATGCTGAAGGGCAGGAGGTTTCGGAATATGAAGCTGAACTGCCATATTAACATCATTGAAAAAGAGTGGGAGACACAGTTTGCCGCCGTAACACTGCTGCTGGAGGACGGTACGATGTATATCGCATTCCGGGGGACGGATGAGACGATAGTGGGGTGGAAAGAAGACTTTAATATGGCGTTTCTGTCCCCGGTACCCGGGCAGGCATACAGCGTAAAATATCTGAATACAGTTACCCGGAAGCTGCATAATCCGTTTTTCGTGGGCGGTCATTCCAAGGGCGGGAATCTGGCTGTTTACAGTGCCATGAACTGTGCCCCCGGTGTGCAGGAGAGGATTTGTAAAATATACAGTATGGACGGACCGGGATTCAGGCCCGAGGTGCTGGAGGACTGCGGCTACCGCAATATTGCGGATAAAGTGGTAAAAATAGTCCCATCCGCCTCCCTGATTGGTATGTTGTTTGAATATGATACAAACTACCGGGTGGTGGAGAGTAAAACCATCGGACTTTTACAGCATGACCCATATTCCTGGAGAGTCAGGGACGGAAAGTTTGTGGAGGCACAGGAACTGGACAGTGGCAGGATGGTGCTGGATGATGCGATTAATGAATGGCTTTTATCGCTGGATGAAAAACAGATAAAAACCTTCGTGGAGGCTCTTTTTCAGGTGATTGACGCCTCTCAGGCAGAGGATTTGATTTCCTTTACTGCGGATTGGAAAAAGAGCCTTAACGGTATTGCATCTGCTTTGAAAGAGGTGGATGAAGAGACAGTCCATATGGTAAAAGCCATTATGAAGTCACTGATGGAGGCTTACAGGAGACATATGAAAGAGGAGGTTAATGCAGGAATCACGAGTGTGGCTGGTTTCGGGAAGCACAAATCCAGGAGGTCATAAGCTGCATAATTGCCTCCCCTTTTATGGCAGTATGGCTTGTTTCGATTCGTTCAGGATGCCATTGGAGACCAAGGATGGGCAGCGTGTCATGTACAATTCCCTCGATACATCCGTCCCTGTTGCACCACTGGATGGCATTCAGACTGCTACCCAGACGGTTAACTGCCTGATGATGGGCACTGTTGACAACAGCCTTTGCTCCATATAGTTCATGGAGACAGGAATTTTCCAGAATGGTTGTCTCATGATACTGGTCTTTTTCCTGATATTCATGAATGGAGGCCGTGGGCATATGCTGCGTGATGGTGCCTCCGAATGCCACATTGATAACCTGCATTCCCTTACAGATGCCCAGAACGGGCATTTTTTTTCGCAGTGCATAGTCCAGTGCCTGAAATTGCAGAATATCCAATTCCGTATCAATATTGCGGGAACCGTTGTTACACTCTCCGAAAAATGCCGGTGTAATGTCTCCTCCGCCCGGAAGAATCAGGGCATCGCACAGAGACAGTGTTCCCGGACTTAAAGTGGTGACGGGAGTGGCATGGAGTCCGGTGATATATTTTTCATAATTTGACGTATCTTTTTTTCTTCCAACGATTGCTATTTTCATAGAATACCAGCCTTTCGTCTTAGAGTCTTTGTTAATATATGCGCGTTTTATCCGGCTATGAATAATTTTTGTAATGCTTAAAAAAGAATAAAGTGGAAAAAGTGGTACATACTGATGGAAAGATAATATTCGGATACTGGAAAGGGCAGGTGGCTGGAATGAATGCAGTGTTGGAACGAATCGGAAAAATCGGTATTGTGCCGGTGGTAAAGCTGGAGGAGGCGGAGGATGCCTGTGCTCTGGCGGAGGCACTGTGCAGGGGCGGGCTGCCCTGCGCGGAAATAACATTCCGCACAAAAGCGGCACCCATGGCAATCCGCAGAATGAGAGAACATTTTCCCCATATGTGTCTCGGTGCGGGAACAGTGCTTCATCCCGGACAGGTGGATGAGGCTGTGGAGGCAGGTGCAGAGTTTATTGTAAGTCCGGGATTCCGGCCGGAAGTGGTGAAATACTGTCTGGACAAAAAAATACTGGTGGTTCCCGGCATTTCCATTCCCAGTGAGATAGAGCAGGCGATTGCCCTGGGACTGGAGGTGGTGAAGTTTTTTCCGGCGGAACAGTCCGGCGGACTGGCAAAAATAAAAGCTATGGCGGCACCCTATGGAAATATGCGTTTCATTCCCACCGGAGGAATCCATGAGGGAAATTTGAGAACATATCTTGATTTTCCCGGCATACTGGCATGTGGCGGCTCCTGGATGGTTTCCGGGGAACTGACTGCCGGACATGAATGGGATAAAATTGAAAAACTGACCCGGAATGCGGTAAATACCATGCTGGGATTTGCGGTGCATGGCGTAGGGCTCCTGGAGCAGCCGGCTGAAAAGGAAGAAGCTATAAGACGCATGGAGAAGCTGTTTGGATTGTCGGCTTTTTATAATCAGATTGTGATAGAAACCAACTATATGGAGCGGGCAGTTCATTATCTGGAGACGATACATCAGGCAGCGTTTGATAAAAGCAGCGCTGCGTGGGATGAGCAGGGCAGGATGAAGAGTATCTGCCTTGCCGGGAAGATTGGTGGTTTCTCTGTGAAGCTGGTGAAAGTGTGAAGAGAATTTCTAAGCCTGCAAAGTACGCAGACTAAGAAATTCTAAAGCTTCACAAATTGTTTGTGCCGCCGTAGGCGGCGGAATGAGAGGGAATATGGGAAAAATAGTGACAATGGGAGAGATTATGATGCGTCTGTCCACGCCAAATCATAAAAAACTGGTTCAGGCAGATACTTTTGACATTACCTATGGGGGAGGAGAGGCGAACGTGGCAGTGTCTCTCGCCAATTATGGGCATCACACAGAGTTCGTGACAGCAGTACCGGACAATGAGCTGGGAGAGTGTGCGGTGGCGGCACTTCGGAAATACAATGTAGGTACCCGGCATGTGGCAAGATGCGGAGAGCGGCTGGGAATTTATTTCCTGGAAAGCGGTTTGGCCATGCGTCCCTCCAAAGTAGTCTATGACAGGGCGCATTCTTCCATTTCCACGGCTGCTGCCGCAGAATTTGATTTTGATACCATTTTTCAGGATGCAGACTGGTTTCATTTTACGGGTATTACTCCGGCATTGTCGGAGAGCGCGGCGGTTTTAACCGAGAAAGCTCTGGTGACTGCCAGGAAATACGGCGTGAAAGTGTCTGTGGATTTAAATTATCGCAAAAAGCTCTGGTCCTCGGAGAAAGCAAGAGAAGTGATGACACGGTTAATGGAGTATGTGGATGTCTGCATCGGCAATGAGGAGGATGCGGAGCTGGTGCTGGGATTTAAGCCCGGCGCTACCGACGTGACAAGCGGAGAACTGGAGCTTGCAGGTTATGAATCCATTTTTAAGCAGATGGTGGAGAAATTTCATTTTACCTACTGCATTTCGTCTCTGAGAGTCAGCCATTCCGCTTCGGATAATGGCTGGTCTGCATGTGCCTACAATGGCAGCACCGGGGAGTTTTACCATTCCAGGGAATACCGCATCCGTCCCATTGCGGACCGGGTGGGCGGTGGAGATTCCTTTGCAGGCGGAGTTATCTGCGGACTGGTGGAAGGAAAAGACTGGCGGGAGGCACTGGAGTTCGGAGTAGCGGCATCTGCCTTAAAACATACCATTCCCGGTGATTTCAATCTGGTAAACAGAAAAGAAGTGGAGAATCTGGCGGGCGGCGATGCTTCCGGGCGGGTGCAGAGATAGAAGGAAACAAGGTATTGTATTTTGCCATCTGAAATGGTATAATATGGTTAATTAAAAAGGAATTTTAGCCGATATATTTTATGACAAATGGCAGGAACATGGAGTGTTCATTAGTTATCAAAGGAGTGATTTTATGGGTATCAGTGTTAACGTAGGAAATACGGGTCGGGATTATTCGTATTTATTTCAGAATCTTACAACCTCAAGTGGAGGCAGCTATGGCAATCTGAATTTCTTGTCGGATTATACAAGTATCAAGAATGGCAGCTACGGCAAGCTGATGAAGGCTTATTACGGAACAGGGAAAAGTTCAGATACAGTATCGACTGGCAAGACAAGCCGCACAAGCAATGTCCTTGAAAGAATTCTGGAAGAGAAGAAGAATCCAAAGGTTTCCAAAGATGTACAGGAGGCAAATGCCAATTTAAAAGCAGGACTTTCCACCATGAGGACTGCTGTTGCGACGTTACAGAATGATAAAACATATACAAACACAGCAAATGGCCAGAGCGCAGCAGACAAGGTAGTTTCTGCGGTGAAAGCTTATGTGTCAGAATATAATAATGTTGTGAGTGCGGCAAAAGGTTCCACGCTGACCAGTAAAACGGCATATGTGGCAAATGTAATGAGCAGCACGGCTGCGAATGCTGATAAGCTTTCCGAAATCGGTATTACCGTTAATTCCAGTGGATTGCTTGAACTTAATGAGGCCGGGCTGAAAAAAGCAGATATCTCTAAAGTGCAGGAACTGTTTTCATCCGAAGATATCATGAGTTATGGCTCTGTGGTTGCATCACGCCTTCGGTTTGCAGGCGCTGCAGCCAGTACCGGTACTACAAGCAGTACGGAGACAAGCAACACAGCAGGTTCCGGTGCAGCTTCCCTCAAGACAGACAGCAGAGCACTCGCATCTGATAAATTATATGAAAAGATAAAAGATGAAGAGGGCAATGAGACAGATAAATACGATATTGATAAAATTTTTGCCACGGCAAAGAGCTTTGTAAGCAATTACAACAGTATGTTTGATAAAGCGGAATCCAGTTCAAATTCCGGCGTATTGGCAAATTTGTCTCACATCAGGGAAAAAACAGCACATAATGCGGATGCGCTGAAACAGTTTGGATTCAGTGTGGACAGTAAGGGCAGAATGAAGATTGACGAGGACACATTTAAGAAATCAGATATGTCCAAAGTACAGGCGTTTTTCAAAGACTATGGTTCTTCTGTTGCCACCAACGCATCACTTGTAGATTATTATTTGACTACGCAGGCGAATGCTACCAATGGCTATACATCTAGTGGAACATATAATGTACAGGGAAATAACCGTTATGCTGACACCATCTAATCTGTTTATGATAAGATAGCAATATGCAGGATGCTAATCCACCAGAGTTTCATCTGAGGGATTGGCATCCTATTTTTATTCATGGCTGAACTGTTATGGTTTTACAAAAAAATTGGAAGAAAGAGTTGACATTTGTGAGATAAGATGTTAATATCATATTTGTGCGATATACAGACGCGGAAGTGTCGGAACTGGCAGACGAGCAAGACTAAGGATCTTGTGAGCATTGCGCTCGTGTGGGTTCAAGTCCCATCTTCCGCATTGAGTTAAACTCTGGGAAGCTTGAAAAATCAGGCTTCCCACTTTTCATTTTGGCTCGTAAATTGGTTACATTTAGTTACACTTATTATGAAGCATCAAAAACCTCTTTAAATACATCAGCATAATCTGTAATCGGCTTTACCTGATGGATATAGCATTTTTGTGTTGTTGAGATGTCCTTGTGTCCGGCAAAGGTTTTAATTGTATCATCTGATAAAAGCCTTGAATCGTGCAATTCTGATATACAAGTCTTGCGAATCGCATGATTGCCGCTTGGTCTTGCAGTAATGACAAAGGAATCCTTTTCATTTCTCACACCATTTAATCTTCTTAATACATTGTTGACAGCATGGTCGTGTAATCTATCCCCCTTTTTATTAAGGAAAATATAATCTTCATCCGAAATACCTAATTCTTTATTTCGCTCAATCGCCATTTGGATATATTTCTTAGCCGCTGGTGTCAAAATCAGTTTTCGCTTTCCGCATTGGGTTTTGGTATGATTCACAACCTCATAACCATTTCGGTGCATTGAGCCATCTTCATATTTTATGTAAGTTTTGACTTCCTCACGAACAATATCAATAGTGCCATCATCATTAATGCAAGAGGTTGTCAATGCTACCAATTCGCCGACTCTTAGAGCAAGTGAGAAATTTAAGCATACAGCCAGATAAGCTGTATTTCCTGTTTTTTCATACTGCTTTAAGGCTTCTTTGATAACCTCGTTTTTTGTAGCAGAATCATAAACAGTTTCAGAAATTGGTTTTTCTATATCTTCTCTGAATATCCTATCAGAAAAACCTCTGATTTGTCTTGGAATATTAATATTCGTATAATTATAAGAGATAGCATAATCATACATCATATTGATTACAGACTTCATTTCTTTAAACTGTTTACTTGTCAGTTTTTTCTCTGTAATTACAGTTAAAAACCAGTCTTTCATCTGCCCGGCTTTCATATCATCAAAAGGCACTGATATGATAGGTGTACCGTCGTAATACTTTTTCCAAACATAAATTAGTTTGTTTGCATTCGCCATGCTTGTTTCTTTTTCTTTGCATACAATCCAATCATCATATATAGATTCAAGGCATGGCTTAAGGTTCTCCTGCTGTTCTCTGTACCAAATTACTATAAAGTTTTCAAGGTCCTCTCTGCTTGTTTTGGCAACCAGTTTGTATTTGTTCTTTGCATTTTCATCGGGAAGTTTTGTTTTCCACCGCCCATCAGTTGCTTGCCATATCTTGCAGAATGATTCGTGTTTCTTTAATATGTCGTATTTTCTAGCCATTTCTTGTATTTCTTCCGACACATCATCTATTGAAATTTTACCGCTTTGCAATTCTAATAGCAACCTCATTATTTCAGGGGAAATGTTGACATTCGCTGTAACTTTAGATTCTCTATTCTTTTTCATAATATTGTTCTCCTTTCTACTGTTTTTTACAAGGAAAACATTAACATAATTCTAAATTTAAAAATTTTAGCGAAAATAGAGTTTTATCCTTAAATCATTAACATAGTTTTTCACAGAAATTTCACATTTTTATTTTTCCAAACTGAAAAAATCTCTCATTTTCTTGAAAACGA
>CAZRZM010000021.1:0-26541 GCA_964604575.1 uncultured Acetatifactor sp. | reverse complement strand
ACTTAGGCACCGTACTTTGGTGCCTTATGTGTCCGTTACGTTTTTATTCAAGCGGAAGCGGGTCTTCAAGGGGACAGCTATGGTCTGGCGGCATGACCTGGCGCCGGGCTGAACTGTTACCACTTTTTTGCGAAAATTGGGGGAAATACTTGTTTCTACCTATTAAATGTGTTAAAATCATTTCATAAAAGTGGAAAATTATGCAATTATCAATTTTAAGGAAGAAAGGAGACAAGGCAATGAGTAATGTTATGAACGCAGTGTATAACAACTACCTCACTACTTATACCCCCAAAAGCCTGACCCGTTATGACACTCATAAAAAAAGCGAGTTGCGTAATATTTACGATTCCATTGTCAAGTTAAATAAAGAATCTCCCTGGTATCTTCCCACCACAAGCAAGTCCACGCAGCAGTATGCGGTAAACATTAAGGAAAATGCGCGCTGGCTGCATAACACGATTGCGCATCTGGGCGGACTGGAAAACGATGGGCTTTTAAGCAAAAAAAGCGCCTTCTCCACCGACGAAACCATTGCTTCTGCCACATACATCGGCGGCAAAGATTCGTCAGAGTCCATTCCCCGGCTTGAGCTTTCCGTGGAATCCCTGGCTTCACCCCAAGAAAATCTGGGACTGTTTTTGAATGAAGAACACATCGGTCTTGCGGAGGGAACCTACTCTTTCGACGTGGCAATCAATGATATGAATTACGAATTCCAGTTTTCCATCGGGGAATCTGAGACGAATAAAGAAGTACAGGAACGTCTGGCGCGGCTTATCAACAACTCCGATATCGGAATCAAAGCGTCTGTGACAGAATCCGAAGGACGCACTTCACTGCGCATGGTATCTGAAAGCACAGGTATTTCATCCGGCAGGGACAATATTTTTACTATCAGTGACAGCCACACCAGCAAACGCTCCGGTACCGTCGCTTATTTTGGTCTGGACTATGTCAGCCGTGAGCCCTCCAATGCGCACTTCCATATCAATGGGGAGGAACGCTCGTCATCAACCAATCATTTTACGATAGGTAAGCTGTTTGAAGTAGAGCTAAAGGGAGTCAGTACCGATGGAGAGTCCGTGCAAATCGGCTTAAAGGCGGATGCAGAATCCCTGACAGACAACATTACGGATTTGATTGGCGGATACAATCAATTTATCCAGGCGGCATCCGCTTATCTGGATTCACAGTCCAAGAGCAGCCAGTTAATAAGGGAAATGAAAGGAATTGCTTCATTATATGACAGTTCCATGAAATCCATGGGCATCAGTCTCGGCGAGGACGGCATCATGAGTGTGGATGACACGCTTCTTCGCCAGACAGCATCAGAGACAATAGACGCAAACAAAACCTTTGGATATATCAAGGATTTCTCCTCAAGACTTCTGCGCAAGAGCAGCCAGATATCCCTGGACCCCATGGATTATGTGGAGAAAAAAATTGTGGCATACAAAAATCCCGGCCATAATTTTGCCAGCCCATATACCACCAGCGCATACAGCGGCATGATGTTTAACGGATATTGTTAGTATGTTGTCAATATACAAAATGCAAAAGCTTCCCCCTCTCCCGGATGAACCGAAAGTGCAGGGGAAGCTTTTTATGTTGTTTCTTCTTATTCTGCCAGCTCTGTCTCCACCATCTCAAGGACTGAGGCAATCACTTTGTCCATATCATAATAGCGGTACTGTCCCAGTCTTCCGCCAAACAAAACATTCTTTTCCTGACTGCCAAGTTTTTGATACTCTTCAAACAATGCGTTGTTCGCTTCGTCATTAATGGGATAATAGGGTTCATCCCCTCTTTTCCACTCCGCAGGATATTCCCTGGTAATAACCGTTCCTTCCCCGCTGCCAAACTCAAAATGCTTGTGTTCAATAATACGGGTGTAGGGCACCTTTCTCTCCGTGTAGTTTACAACGGCATTGCCCTGGTAATTATCACATTCCGCAAGATACTCTTCTTCAAAGCGCAGGGAACGATACTGTAGTTCTCCCAGTTTATAATCAAAATACTCATCAATCATTCCGGTATACAGGATTTTATCAAAGATATCCGGCTCTGCCTTTGCCGCATTTTCCACCAGAAAATCCCGATAACAGATTCCCAGTTTCACCGGAATGCCTTCCAGCAGTTTATTGATAATCGGGGTATAACCGCCTATGGGAATACCCTGATAGCGGTCCGTAAAATAATTATTATCATAGGTAAACCGCACGGGAAGTCTCTTGATAATAAAAGCAGGGAGCTCCCGGCAGTCTCTGCCCCACTGTTTTTCGGTATATCCCTTCACCAGCTTTTCATAGACGTCCTTACCCACCAGGGAAAGCGCCTGCTCCTCCAGATTGGCCGGCTTGTCCACCCCATATGCTGTCCGCTGGGACGCAATTTTCTCCTGAACCTGGGCGGGCGTATGCAGACCCCACATTTTACTGAAGGTGTTCATATTAAAGGGCAGATTGTAAAGCTCCTCCCCATAAACCGCCACCGGCGAGTTGATATAATGATTAAATTCTGCAAACTGATTGATATAATCCCAAATCTTTTTATCCGAGGTATGAAAAATATGTGCACCATATTTATGAATCCGGATGCCATGCTCCTCTGCTGTATAGATGTTGCCACCCACATTTTCTCTTTTATCAATGCACAGACATCTCTTTCCTGATTTTTTCATTTCTCTTGCAAAAACGGCGCCAAACAGCCCCGTTCCCACAATCAGATAATCATATCTCATTTGCTTTTCTTTCCTTTTGCCTTGTATTTATCAATCTGCACATAATCTTCCATCAGACCAAGAATCTTATCCCGTCCGTCCTGGTTCAATTTGACATAATACTGCATAACACGGTTCTCAAGAAGCTTTTCACCCAGGGAAGTATCTCTCTCCAAAGAAGTGAAATCTACCGGATTCATACCCAGTTTATCGCACATTCTGATAACTGTTCCATATGCCATGCCTTCAATACCACGCTCCAGTGCAGTCACCAGCGTACTGTAGGGAATCCCCATCTCCATTGCAAACTGGCGCACACTACGGTACTGACCCAGGATTTCCTTTTTCAAAATTTCTGCTTTTGTCATTATTATACTCCTCCATTTCTTTTTTCCATGCAGGTCCAAGCTCCCACATTATCATCCATAATCATTCATGCCACTGTATGTCTTCACAGGCAATATTTATGCCCTTATGATAATATACGATATTTCGTATGCTTTTTCAACCCCTATTCTGAAAATAAATTTTAAATAATTCTTAAATTTGGAATCCGTATACCTGAACCACTTCCAAAAGAGGGCTCTGTGATAACTGCCATGGAGTAAAAATACGTCCGTTCCCCACCTGCAAATCGTAGCCGTAGACATGGTAGGCATACCACACCAGATGCGCACACTGGGTCCCCGCAGGCACTTTCGTCACATCCTCCTCATTCATGTTCACCTCGTTTTTGTCTCTTTCCTCCTCGCTCTGCCCGGATATTACTGCCGTCAACTGATAAGGAATTCCCACCAGATTATCCTTGGCATACCGGGCAATCTCCGCTCTCGTTTCCTCAGAGGCATCTTTTAACCGCAGTAAAAGAAAGGAAGGTCTGTTTTTCCAGTTGGAAAGGTACATGACTGCCGACTCACTGCCCATATTCCTCGCCTCCAGTGTCAGTCCCTCATCTGCATCTATCACCAGTGCCGCATGACCGTTGCGCCATCCCAGAAAATGACTGTTGAATGTAATCAGGATATCCCCATCCTCCACCGTAGGCATAAAATTGCCTTCCTCTGCCCCCCAGTCCTCTCCATATCCTATAATACTCTCGTTATATAAAAACCAACTGTTCTCACATTCCACTTCCACCTCGGCAAAAAAACGCTTCTGCAAATACAGCAGTTCCTCCCAGTCACCCTCTTTCCATAACTTCTCCACGCCATCCCTGCCAAGCCCGGTCTGTCGATACAAAAACTGATAATCCTCCTCTGTCAGTTCCTCTTTTGTCAGACAGGGTGTCAAATCTTCTTTCACATAATCAGGGGTATAGCGCTCACCGGACTTTGCACTACAAGTCCATATGCACAATACCCCTATTATAACCAACAAAAATATCGGTATTCGGATTCTCTTTTTCATGACACATCCCCCGATGATATTTTAAGCCTATTTTATTAAGCTATGCCTGTCCGGGGAAAAATATACATAAAATGCGGCTGTTCAGAACCAAAAATCATGAAATTCGGGCAGAAAAATAATGTCCCATTTCGGCAAACAGTCTCAAAACTGCAGGGTGCAGTTCCACCGGGAAAGACTGCATACAGCGGAATACCTCAAAATTGATGACACCCTGATAATGAATTTCCTTAAGCCCCCTAAGGAATCCCTCCCATTCCGTTCCCACCGGATTCCAGCCCCTCGCAAAAGTATACGGCATGGTATGCAGGTCACTGATACCGTCATTGTCATGGATATGCAGGATTTTCAGGCGCTGTCCCATGGTCAGAACTGCCTGGTACAGATTTTTGCCCAAAATGTTGGCATGTCCTACATCAAAACAGAACCCAAAGACCTCCTCTCCCGCAATAGCATTCAGTTCATCTACCATGGCTGCTGCCTCATTAAAGTCCGAACCGATTCCCTCCATCAAGTGTCCGTTGCGCTCCAGAAATAAATTTTCAAGGCAGACTACCAGACCATATTTCCTGGCGGCAGGAATTAACTTTTTGTACATTGCCATATTAAAATCGCGCTCCTGTTGTCTGCTGTAATCATATGCCATATTAATAGGATGCACCACGATATATTTTCCGCCCATCCGTGAACAAAGCTCCATACTGTTCACTGTAATACGGAACATCTTCTCATTAACAGCATCCCTGCCCTTCTGCATCATGGGAAAAGGCGCGTGCATCTGCTCATAAGTGATTCCATACTTTTCCGCCATCTTGGCAAACACTTTAAAATCATTCCATATCTCTTCCATGGGACGGTCCAGAATATCATTGATTTCATCCCCATATACCAGCCCGCAGGGCAGAAATTCATCAAAGCCAAAATCTATGCAGTCAATCCCTGCCTCCTTAATCCTTTTATAACTCTCTTCTATCTCATTCACATTATCCAGACGGACAGCCCCCATCGACTGAATTCCTATTTTATGCATCCTGTTTCTCCTCTCCGGTTACAAAAAAATTCATAAAACAAAAAAATACTATTGCAATTCCGAACACACTGTGTTACACTCATATACACCAGTAAAATAATTGTTCTGTAGTTTCATTATTTTCGGCTTTTCGCCATAATTACTCACACATTGATTACACAAGACATGCAGGCGAAAATCTGATTTCTCCTGCAAGCGTACAAAAGGAGGATATCTTATGACATTAACACAAGACGATTTAAAGGCTATTGAAGGTTTATTTTCCAAACGCTTTGACGGGCTTGAGCAGCGTATGGATAAAATAGAAATACGTATGGATAAACTGGAAATACGCATGGACCATATGGAGAGCGATATCTCTGCTTTGAAGGTGGCACAACAAAATACAAACAAAAAGCTTGCACAGATAGCAGAAAAGGTAGATTATACCTATCACCTTGCGCTGGAGAACTGGGGTGCATTAACAGAGACCAGAGTAGAACTGGGCCTTCCCTGTCCTCCCGCTTAAACAGTATCGGACAGGCATTGTATTATTAATCAAATCGGGCTACAATCTGCGCCAGATATTTATCATCCTCCACAGTCTCCACCATATCCCCTCCGCGCAGTTCATTATTATATTTGGTTCTGACCTCACTTCTCTCACCCGCTCCGTTACGATACCATTCATATTCCAAATCCACATGACCGATATCCACTGCCTGAGCGCCTGCCCGGTACAAATCATATACCAGAACACCTGCCGCAGGTCCCAGTGCCACCAGAAAAATCACACCTTCCTCTGCATATTTCAATGCCTCCTGCAATATCTCATCATATCTGTCAAAAGAACTGGTTGCAGGCGCTTCAATTCTGCGGATACTTGCGGCATTATCAAATAAATCATTCCCTACGCCCAGACGGGTCAGCGCTCCCTCCACAAAAACGATATCTCTGCTATCCCAAATTTTCTTCAGGCTCTGAAATCTCTTCCGGGGCGCATCTGTTTCTTTATCTGCAAAAAGCACATAGGGTCTCGTGATATAAGCATTATGATAGGTTCTGTCCAAATCAAGATAAGTTCTTTGTTCCAGACGAATTTCTTTTGTCATATAATTGCGGATTCCCTGCCTGCCATCCTCGCTGTACTGCTCCAGAGAGCCGTAATTATCTGCCACAGCAATCATAAGTCCTTCTTCCTTTAAAGAGATAACCTCTCTTAAGCGCCTGGAAAGCCGTTTGTCATAACGCTGAAATTTCTGTCTTGACCTGCCCGCCATAATAGCAAATTCCCCATCTCCAAAGCGCGCCAGACTTTTGCCCTCTTCCACAATGCCTGCTATCGTTGTCTCAGTATCGTAGAAACGCACAAGATATCCATCCTCCCCCACAAGGTTATCCTGTAATTCGTACTTGATATTGTCAATTGCATGATTGATAAAATGTCTGTTCGTCTCAATATTATCAAAGCACTGGCTGACACTGGTAATCAAAGACTTCTGTCCCTCCAGAATGCCTGTTACCAGACTCTCCAATTCTGCATTTTTCTGTCTCAGTGTTTCATTCTCCTGCTTGAGCTGTATCACTTCATCAATACAGACGGAGAGCATCTCCTGCAGTTCCTCAAATGACATTCTCTCTTCCATTGCTATTTCTCCCTACTGCCAGCCGCAAATGATTGGAATCATGTTATTATAGGAACAGTATCCCTTTTGGCTCGCCAAAACATCAATAAATGACAAACCTCGTTCTGCGCAGAATCTGTTACGTTAAAATGTCATAATTCTGTATCATTATAGGTCTTCCGGTTGCCCTAAACTGTTCCAAAAATTCATCCATATCCCCATAATAGGCATCACTCAGTGCAACAGCCCTGCCGCTGTCATCTGTATCATCAAATATACCTAAGTCCCGGGCTTTATAGTCCTCCACCAGCTCCAGATACTCTTCATATTCTTTGTGGCAATATCTGTCCGCAAACCTGGCTCCCATTTGGTTAAAAAAAGTAGGTCTCCACCACAACAGTATCTCAGGTTTATTTTGGAAGAGCTGCAGAACAGATTTCAGTTTACGGACAGTGAGGGAAGGATGGACAAAAAACTGCTCCATATTGGTATGATATAATATTATCTTTCTCTTGTGCTGCCGTCCCGACTCATCCCCACCGGATATTTTCTTGTCAAAATCCAGAGTATCTGCCGGCTGCTTTCCCCCATTCGTAAGCAGCAGTGCCTGTTCCCTATAAAAGGGATAATCATGCGCCGCCTTTACCATCATGGGAATCATATAGTTATGATAGGATAGCTTCAGTATCTCGTCATATCCCCGGGGAACCGTAACCGTTATATTTTCAAAGGGCATCTGCATTGTCTCTGCAAACCATTTTTTATCCAGACAATAAACAGAATGCATCATGTGAACCGGAAAAGAAGTAAGTTTATCCCCATCCTTTCTTCCATACATCATGCAGACACGGTCGTACATTTGCTGGAGCTGACTTTTTAGTGCCCGCGTCCTATCTATCGGCGTATCAAAGTATCCCTCCAGCGCTGACAGCCCTTCTTCCAGAGACTGGGTGTATTCCTCCAGTGCGGCAGCATCTGCTCCCGCTTTTTTCTGTTCCTCAGTAAAATCCAGCAGTGATACCATACTGCCCACCAGCCCCAGCAAAGTTTTCTGCAGTTCCGCCGCCTGTTTATCTCTCGGTATGTAATCCAGCGGATAGATATCAATTCCTGCCACAAAAGGGAATCCATGATATTCGGAAAGCTTCTGTTCAGATATATCAATGGCATGGCTGTTCGTCACTCGCATAAAGGAATTTTCCCATTCCTCTTCCGTATAACAACTCAGGATACAGTACTCCTTGGGCAGTTCCTTTTTCATCACTTCCAAAAGCCGCATATAATCCTCTCTTTTGAGAGCAATATCCACATCATCGTCCCACGGAATAAACCCTTTATGTCGGATGGTGCCTAACAGTGTGCCCCAATAGGCATAATAGGTAAGACGGTGTTTTTCACAGATATTTATGATTCTCTGCAAAATTTCCAGTTGCGCCGCCCATGCTCTTTTAACCATGCCACTTACGGCAAAATTATCTCTGACTTCATCTTCAAAATATTCTTGTGGAAATTCCAACATATTTCCTCGCATTCCGCCGCGTGAACGGCATATAAAAAAGGAAGCTTTGCATCGCCGCCTGTCACTTCATAGTTTTATAATTCTGAAAATAAAAAGTACAAAAATTAAAAAGAGGGAGCCAACATATTGAATGTCAGCTCCCCTATTTTTTTATAAGGATTACTGAAGTAATGACAGTACACCCTGATTAGCCTGATTAGACTGAGCCAACATTGCCTGACCTGCCTGAGCAAGAATGTTGTTGTTGGAGTATCTAACCATCTCAGTTGCCATATCGGTATCACGAATAGCGGATTCTGCTGACGTGGTGTTCTCTACAACATTGTTCAGGTTGCTGATGGTGTGCTCCAAACGGTTCTGCTGTGCACCAAGGTCAGAACGCTGCTTATTCAGTTCCATAATAGCGTTCTTTACACTGTCAATCGCTTTATGTGCAGCATCTACATCAGAAACAGAAACATCCTTAACCTTAAGGCCGGAAGCATTCATCGCCTTAACCACAACATCAATCTGGTTAACAGAAGCAGATTCAGAACCAACCTGAAGTTTGAATGTATTGTTACCATCAAGCAGGTTCAGCTCATTGAAAGTAGTAGTAGCTGCAACTCTGTCAATCTCACTGATAAGTGCCTTTACTTCAGAATTAATGTAGCTACGGTCTTCAGACTGCTCAGTACCGTTTGCAGCCTTAACTGCCAGTTCATTCATTCTCTGTAACATATCATGAACTTCGTTCAATGCACCTTCTGCTGTCTGCACCATGGATACGCCGTCCTGTGCGTTTGCTACTGCCTGGGTCAGACCACGAATCTGACGTCTCATTTTCTCGGAAATTGCCAGACCTGCTGCATCATCTGCTGCACGGTTGATTTTGTAACCGGAAGACAGTTTCTCAGTTGACTTAGCCTGTGTGGATGCTGTTATTCCCAGCATTCTGTTAGAGTTCATTGCGGTTAAATTGTGTTGTACTACCATAATATATCCTCCTTGAATTTTCCACCGCTTCCCTGCGGCTCGTATTTTGTTTCGGCAAAGAACTGATTCGCACTTACCAGTCCTTTGTCAGATGCTTCGCAACCCTTTATCGCTGTGCGGGTCGATTAGAGTTACTATGGAAAGCAAATGATTTGCTTTACTTGTTAAGTATATCGGAGTATTTGGAAAATACTTTAGGGCTTTTTAAAATTTTTTTGAAACTTTTATTACTGCTTGCTGTCCATATACTGGGGCGGTGTAATATCTGTATAATTTGCCTTTTTGTAATAACTATATGCCGCCGCCGCAGTCTTTCTGTTCTGTTTAATTTCCTGACGTTCTCTTGCAAAATATTTTTCAATAAGCTGTTTATTGCGGGCTTCCTGTGCCTGAATGGACACACTCAAATCCATAACATCCGCCACTTTTTGCTTTAATATCTGAATCTGCTGCGCATATGCTTCCCTATTGTCCTGAAGCTGTACGGACAGTTTCTGATACATAGTCTCGAATCCTTCATCCAGCTTCGACAAGGCATCTATCAGTCTGCCTTTCTCTTCCACCGCTTCATCAAAGGAATCCATATCCACCTTTTCAGACAGAAATACCTTTTCCTGACGTACATTATATTCCTGAATTGCCCTTAATACCTGCATTTTTTTATCAAGACTCTCCGAAAGAATCGTCAATTGATTTTCCATTAAGCAGTTCCTTTCTCACGGTTAATACGCATAACTTCCTTCCATGTATCGCGCACAGAACGCAGATGCCCAATGACTTCTTCCATAATCTCCATATCCTTCTTCACATTTGCCTGAACCAGACGCTGTTCCAGATAAACATAGATATTATCAAAATCCTGCGCAACAGCATATTTCATATCCAGTGTTGCCCGCAGATATTCCACAATTTTCTGTACCTTAACAATATTGGTATGCGCCTTGGGAATATCCTTCTGCTCTATCGCCACCATAGCAATATTGCAGAACTTGATGGCGCCATCATACAGCATAAGCGTAAGCTCGGCTGGGGATGCTGTTAATATTTTGCTGTTATTATATTGTGCATAAGCATTGGACATTGCCATATCATCAACCTCCTAAAAGACTTGTCACTGCGTTGGCATTGCTCTGCATCTTTGCCATGGCAGTTTCCATCTTGCTGAATTTAGCATACCACTGATCCTCATATTCCGTCAACTTCTTTTCTAATTCAGCAATCTTTGAATTGTAACTGTCATAGTCCGATTTCATCTTCTTGTCATCATAGAAATTACCAAAGCTTCTATATCCGTCCACCGACTTGGACATATCAAACATCTTCTGGTACAGATTCTGGGACAGCTGTGAGAAGAAGGAAATTACTGTATCCGGGTCACCGGCAATCATGCTCTTAAGTTTATCCGCATTACCTGCCGTGTTGGCGTCATCCGGGTCACCATTAATGTGGTATGCGTTCTTCTCGTTATCCGACGCATTGAAATAACCCAGTGTCTCAATTCCAAAATCAAAGAGATACATTGTCCTGCCATTTACTTCAATACCTGAAGACATAACATCCTTAAGCGCGGAGCTGACCGTGGACAAATTGCTGTCTCTTCGGAGCAGGGAATCCTTAACCTTCTTCTCCCATTCCTCAATTTCCCTATCGGACAAAGCATCCTTTTCTTCATCTGTAAGAGGCTCATATCCTTTTGCAGATTCCGCATTATAGAGTTTATCCATCTCATTGATAATGGAGTTATACTCTTTCAGGAAATTCTTAATCATATCATAGATACCATCGGTATCCTGCTCGGTTGTCACTGTAACAGTCTCTCCCGGCGCAGTCTCGCTGAGCGCGGTAAAGGTCAGTCCATTAATTTCAAATACATTGGTGCTGTTGGTATACAGAGCGTCATTTAAGTAAATCACTGCATCCTGACCGGACACCTTAGTAGCGCCCTTGCCATCATTCTCAACCTTTGCATCCGGGTCATAGGCATCCATAACCTGTTTTGCATACACTGCTTTGTTGTAATAGCTGTCTGTTACTTCCTGCTGCAGTTTGTCTGTAACCTGTGTATTATAAGTAACGCCGTCCCCTGTCTCCACCTCTTCTATAGTAACATACTCTGCTATAGCATCAAGCTGGGCAGTATTTTTCTCCACGCTCTTTAGCTGATTCTCCAAAACCGTTGCATCAGCCTTCCGGCTGGAAAGGTCTGTTGCCTCTTTATTTAACGCATCCAGTTCCTTCTGTGCCTGTTTGAGTTCATCGCCCTTAAGACCTTTCATGGATTCCTTAAGTTCTGATATTTCCTCTTCCTTAGCTTTGAGCAGGGTGTCATAGTTCTTGGAACTGTCCAGTCCGTCCTCATATTTATCCTGAATTTCTTTGATTTTATTCTGTGCTTCTGTCAAATTAGCCTTTGCTGTCTTATACTGTGCCAGATAGCTCTCTGTTCTGTCGGAAACCGTTTTGCTTATATAAGAAGCCAGATTGTTAATGGTCGTCTCTTTGTCTGCATCATAGAGTTTAGAAAATGTCTCATATTCTTTATAAGTAGCTTCATCTGATTTTAAATCTGCCACCTGCAGCCCCAGTGCAGAAAGCACATTCTGACCATCCTGATTGGATGCGGTAATACTGAAATCACTTGCCAGACCGGATTCCTTTGCACTGATGGAAAATCTCTGCCACTTGGAATCGAAGCTTGCATTTAAACCTGCACTTTTTACCTGCGTCAGAAAATCAGATATGGTAGTGTCTGCATTAATCTTAATATCTATTCTTTTACCGCCTGCATTGACGCTGACCGTTCCATCCAGGCTGTCACCCTCGCCCAGTCCCATGACTTTTGCTATTTTATCCGTTGCCACATACTCTGAATCGCCACCTATGGTTCCGCCTGTCAGATATCCGGTTTTTGCCAGCTTGTCAATTCTCAGTGACTGAACGCCATTCACTGCATTTTCACCGGTAATAACACTGACTGCACTGCTGTTGGATACCTTTGTGACTTTTTTGGTGTATGCCGAGGAATATCTCATAATACCAACGTACTTGGACTGTAAATTTTTGAGCTTGGTATTCAAATCTTTCCAGGCATCCTGCTGCCAGCCCAGTTTCGTCTGTGCTTTTTTCTGTGTATCTACTTTTGTTTTCCTTGCCGCTACAAGCTGGGAAATGATACTTTCTGTATCCATACCGGACATAAGTCCCGATAGTCTCATTGCCATAATTTATCATCCTCTCCTTTTCACTGTGCCGTGTCCGCGCCACACTTAAACTAACGTCGCTCGTCTACGAGAATACCTGCCAGTTCCCATGCTTTTGCAATCATATCCAGGGTTTTCTCAGGAGGAAGCTCCTTGATAACTTCCTTGGTATCCTTGTCGACAATCTTGATAGTTACGCGGTTGGTCTTCTCGTGAATTCCAAATATCGCTTCCGAATGTGACATGTTCTTGTTCAACTGCTCTACTGCCTTGCGGATCTGTTCCATGGACTGCTCAGGACTCTGCTCCATATTGCTGCCTCCCTGTCCCTTCTCTCTGGCATTCTCCACCACCATCGTAGTGGTATCTACTCTCTCAGCAGCCTGGGTATTTAACTCTACTGTCTGGGTCGGTTTCTCCACTGTCTGTGGTCTCTGTGTTACTGTTGTCTGAGCCTGCAGGCTCATCATGCTTCCTAATGGTTCAATTGCCATTGTCGTCACCTCCATGTGTTATAAAACTTTTTCCTTAATAGTCCAATTTCCATATTTAAAGCTAAAATCAAGTTTCTACCCTTTTTATCGGCTTAATACCCTAAAAGGTTTAGCCCTTCGCCGGTATTTTCTTTGAATCCTTCAGATATCTGTTCGCTATACAAATCTACTGACACTAAATCTTCTATAAACTTTTTATATTTATTAATAGATTGTTTATCTCCATATACTAATTCTTCATATCTTGAAGAACTGCTTCTCTCTTTTCTAAAAATCAAATCAACTTCTTTTTGTTTACTTTTATCTAATGCATTGCCTTTTAATAAAGATTTTGGTCTTCCAGCCGCAACAAATCCTAATGTAAAAACATTATCAGTAGTCGCAAACGCACAAGCCACCTTGTTCTTTTTGAATTTATCCTCTGCAAATAATTTGTATTGAAACATATTTATCATATTGGGTAAGACAACTATTTTTTCTCTAACAGAACCCTTAACAGACTTTTCATCCTTACCCGGTTTGTCAAAGTCAAAATCAGCTTCTGTGAGTTGTCTTTCTCCATCAGCTACGCATTTATCAAAAAAATCATCCGGTGTTAAATTTGTATGTATACCTATTAAATGTAAGTAATTTCCCTTGTCCGCCTTTATAATATGATAACCTTGTTCAAATGCTTTTGAACAGACAAGATACTCATATTTTATAAAAATATCTTTATACAAAAAGGCATTCTCAATAGCAGCATTTTTAACTCGTTCCTTAAATGATATTGTACACATATCAATCCTTCCTATGTAAAAGAGGGATGATAAAATCATCCCTCTAAAGATTTTTAGTAGTTTACTCTACACTCGGATGGGTTTTAGGTCTCCAGCCCGACCACTTGATATGGTTTAAAGTCTCATATCCGACATAATAAAGTATATCCACATATACTATTCCTACTCAAATTATAGTTGACTAGTCATTATCTTGTCAAGCACAATATTCTCCGGTGAATTCCCGAATGGACCTGTACTTTAACCGAGCAGATTCTTCAGTGCTTCCATACCCTCTGCACTGACCGCCTCTTTGTTTGCTTCCTGAATCTGCAAATATACTTCTTTTCTATAAATGGACACCTCTCTGGGAGCTGAAATACCCAGCTTTACCTGGTCGCCCTTTACCTCCAGAATAGTAATCTCTACATTATTGTTAATCATTATTGCTTCATTTTTCCTTCTTGACAATGCCAGCATACTATTCACCTGCCTTTCTTGTCTGTAGGATATCATAAATCAAATATTTTACCGGATATTTATCGCCTTCCACAATAATCTGGCAGGCTTTGCGCTCATCCACATTGATAACAAGAGGTCCCTGAAGATTTACCGACATTTTCTTCAAATCCGAGGGTACGGACACTGTTACCAGTATCAGAATGTTTTCCTCCGTAAGGTTTCCTGCACTCGCCAGCAGCTCATCATCCACCTCCGGGTCATAATCAGGGCATACAAGAAGAGGATCCATTACCGGCATGGCAAAATCCGTTTCCTCAAGGGACTGCATATAACGGATCCCCACACCTTTTCCCTTCTCCTCGTCATGAAGCAGTGTAAAATGCTTCATTTCCGGAAATCCGATAATTCCGTTTTCAAATGTAATGATTTTCTCATCTGCAATTTCAACTTCTCCGAAATTTTTGGTTTTTATTTTCATAGAACTCCTATTCCGCGCCATTTACGCCACATGTATTATATGAAATTCAGCAGAGTTGTCTGCGATACTTTTCCTGTTGCCATAAGCGCTGCCTCGTACGTTAATTCTGCACTGTTTAACTGGATTGCAATCTCTGTAATGTCAACATCCTCATTCTCACTCTTTAAAGTTTCAAAAGTGGTCTTCTGGTTCTGCATACGGTTCTTCACCAATGCCAGTTTACTGCTTCTGGTACCGCAGTTGGTAATGGCAAGATTTGCATGGTCCAGATATCCCTGAAATGCAGTGATTCCGCCCTCCAGCAGCTTCTGGCTTTTATTTTTGGCAAAAGTCAGAGCCTTATCTACCGCATCAAGCTGAGTCTGTAAAATTTCTCTGTCGCTCTCATCCGCATCTTCCATGGCTTTTTCTATTCCATTGTGAATTTTTTCCAGATTCACAACATCTTCCAGACTGCGCACCAAATCATCCACTTCCCTGCCGATGCCATGCTGGAAACACTCTTCTGCTGTGGAGTTGATACGGATGGTCTGGTTAAATCCCACATCATATTCGATATCCTGACGCTCCACAATACCGTTCAGATATTCCTTGTTATAGGTAATACCATCTGCCTCACAGTAGAAATAATGTTCTGGTCTTAAATCGCCTTTTTCCCAACTGTTTTTTTCATATGTCACACGGATTTCACTTTCATCCTTTGAAGTGGACGCATCATCTCTTGTGGACATCAGTTCGTTATAACGGTTTTCACCCAGCAGCAATTCTCCGGTTTCCGGCACATACAAGATTGCATCCGGGTCTTCTGATGCTTTGGTATAAGGATCCTCATAATCATGAACCATCGTAATAGTCGCATCTGCATCTGCCGCCATGGACCAGGTGGTTGCCTTATATGTAGTTTCCCCAGTACCCGGGTCTGTATTCTTCGCAAAAAACTCTATTTTCGGCGAAGCATCCGGATTGCAGTTGTCATATGCCAGCCGGATGCGGTATGCATCCACAGAGGTAATACTGTCACTGTCTACTGCCCCCATCTCTGTACTGTCAAAATTACTTGCATTCCAGTCCAGCAGACCGCCCGTATTTACTTTTGTCACAGTATCCAGTGCGCTGGAGTCAAGCTGCTCTGTAATAGTGTAATTGGTCTGGGAGGATGTGGGAAAACTTAAGGAAGTGTCTGTGCGGTAACCGGTAAATACATATCTTCCCGCATAATCAGCATCTCCCGTGGCATATACCTCCTCTCCCAATGCTTTCAACTGTTCCAGAATAATCTCTCTGTCTGAACTCGTCAAATCACCGTTTGCCCCTTTGGTGCACTGGCTTATCATATTCGTAACAATCTGGGATAAATTTTTCAGCGCATCCTCTGTTACACTCAGCCAGCTCTCTGCATCCGGAATATTCTTGCTGTAGTACTGGGTTATCTCTGTCACGCTGCTGCGCAGACGCAGCGCCCTGATTGCCACAACCGGGTCATCCGAGGGACGGTTTACTTTTTTCTGTGTAGACATCTGTGTACTTAATTTATCCTGATATACCTTATTGGTATTAATATTGGACAGATTATTTTTCTGCATAATCTTGTTAGTAATTCTCATATACCTATCCTCCCTGCCGCAGCGAAGACGCGACCCAAATAAGAATAAAACTTTTCACGCTATACACCGGTTTCCAGTATCAGCCTGTCGTAAATTTCCGTCAGCGTCTGAATCATTTTGGATGCCAGATTGTATCCATTCTGGTATTTTACCAGATTAACTGCTTCTTCATCCTCATCCACGCCTGAGATGGACTCTCTCTGGACATCAATGCTTCCGGCAATATTGGTAAAACTGGTGTAAAAAATTTTTGCGCTGGAGGCATTTAATGCCACATCCGCCAGAACACACTGTAAAAATTCGGATGCGGATGCACCGCGGAAACTCATTTTTGTCTTATCATAAGCCATGGTACGCAAGTCTTTAATCAAATCACTCTGTTCCACACCATCACCCTGGGAATATCTGTTTGCCAGCAGCGTGGCATCCAGACTCACAGCATCCACTATACTGAAATTGTGTGCAGTCAAAAGATAATAGCTGTCATTTGTCATGCTGACAGTAATGGATTTGGCTGCCTCCTTCGCCTGTGTCTCAGCAGCTTCCTCTGTCAGGGTATTATCTTCTGCCATATATTTTTTCTTGAGCAGTTCCACCCGCTCCTCATAACTGTAATCAAAACGGTATTCGTCCGGAAAATCATACTGTCCATCAAATATTGTCATGTCGCCGGTAAACATCTTAACACCAGGCTCATTATTAGAATTATATCCGCTGGTCATTATGTCATTGAATTTCTGGGAAAAGGTTCTCACCCATTCATTCATCTGTTTCATATAATAAGGGATACCCTGATAGGAAATACTCTCTCCAATGGTGGCAACTTTGCCCACACGGTCATTGGTCACATGTCTGGCATTAAGCCCACTGTCGGAGGACAGCGTAAACGTGTAAGAATATGTGGGATTCCCGTTATCATCGTAAGTACAGGTATATTCCCATGAATCATAGTAAAATTCCTGATTTCCCAGATTGATGATTCCACCCTGGTCGGACAGATTACATTTATTCAAATCCTGCAGATAATGTTTGTTTATCTCAATGGTAACAGTATCCTTTACACCATTTGCCGTCTGCACTGTATCAACCTTTGTGATAGTACCGGTAAACTGCTCTCCGTTATTACCGTCACGCATCTCCACAAGTCCCTGCAGGGCGCCGCCCAGAGAGGCATTGTAAAGGTTGAACCTCTGGCCGTTGCTCCAGTATACATCATACAGTCCGTCAATATCGGTCTGGTTGGTCTTTTCATAATCCATTCTTGCGACACATTCCAGTCCATTAAAATCACTGTCATCCACCAGCACCTGTCCGCCTGCTATTTTAACAACACAGCGGTGCGCCCCCGTCTCTCTGTCCGGATTGTTGGTATCATAAACCGGAGTCTCAATGACTTCCATATTGACAATTTCCGATAACTGGTCGAAAAGCAATGTTCTTCTGTCCCTGAGTTCGTTGGCTTTGATTCCTCCCAGCTCAATGGTATTAATCTGTTTGTTTACAGTGGCGATTTCTCCGGCAAGAGAATTAATCTCATCCACCTTCAGTTTTATCTCCAGATTCACATCCTGCTGTACCTTTTCCAGATTACCTGCCAGACCGTTAAAATATTCCGTGAGATCGCCTGCATATCCCACAAACTGGGACTTTGCAGTGGCACTGCTGGGATCCTTGAGCAGTTCTTCGATTCCGGTAATCATAAACCGGTCAAACACTGTTTTAAAGCCTGCATTTTTACCGTCATCATCAAAATAACTCTCTATCTGCTGCATATAATAATTCTTCATATCGTATTCGCCCACGTTGGCGTTATTATACCAGTATTTGGTATCGTAAAAATCATCTCTGACACGCTCAATGGCAAGTGTATCAACACCGGCGCCGGCACAGCCGTATGTCTGGAAAACACGGATGGCATTGGATGCCTGCTGTACCACCTGCTGTCTGCTGTAACCTTCTGTCTGTACGTTTGCAATATTATTGGAAGTGGTATTCAGCGCGGCATTGCTCGCCAGCAGTCCTGTATATGCTATGTTTAATCCAAAAAATTGTGAGGGCATATGCTCCTCCTTCCTATCTGCCTAATGTAGTTATAATGTGTTCCAGCATCTCGCTGATTACATTAATGTACCGGCTGGATGCGTTAAAAGCATTCTGGAACTTAATCATATTGGAAAGTTCCTCATCAGAGGAAACTCCTATTACCTGCTCCCTGGCACTGTAAATGGACTCTACCGTATTTACCTGATTTTCATATATGCCGCGGGAAACATATCCTGTATTCGCCACCTGCGCCACCAAATCGGAATAATAGTTCACAAAATTGGTTCTCTTCTGGACGTTTGGATTCAGGGTATATACATTCTCGGTATACAGACCTTTCAGGGCTTCTGCTGTCCCAATATCCTCAGAACCGTCTGCCAGCCTGAACCCCAGCATGGAAGGCTTCTGCATCAGCTCCTGATTGACCTGAAGATTACGGACTGTATATAAACTCTCGGGCTGGGCTGCATCTTCTTCGTTGTAAACCCAGTACTCCTTACCGTCTGCACCGGTTACTTTACGGTATTCATCCGTAGTTACTTTGTCAAATATCTGGATAGGCGTACCGTTGTCATTGCGCATATAGCCGCCCTCATCCACTTCACAGAAGCGCACATTCTGTAACACTTCTCCATTTGCCAGCTCCAGATTGCCCCTTTCCACTCCCGCAGCAGTTGCCAGAACCTCATTAATTTTAATTGCCACACTGTGGATTAGCTGGTCAAATTCCGCCTGTATATTCATAATGACTGACTGGGAAATGGAATCGTATTTCTCCGGAGTCATATCTGTATAGTCTGCTCTATGGTCGCCTCTTGCTAACAGCATGGCTTTCAGGCCGCCTACATCCGTATTGTAATCTGAGGAAATTTCTCTATCCAGGTTGAAAACTTCCGCACCGTCAATATTATATTTTTTTTCTCCCTCATCCGTTATGGTATAGGATGCGTTCTGGGGCCAGAATGGTGTATAAAATCCCGTCGCCTCATCCGTCTGCATTTCTATCTCATAACACATACCGCCTTTTACAAAATCCACGCCTTCTATCTGAATCGACACATTGCCGAATGTATCCTGCGTCCAGCTCATATCGACAAGCTCTGCCAGTTCGTCCAGCAGCTTGTTGCGGTAATCCTGCAGGTCGTTTGCCTTTTCTATACCACCGCACTCTATTTTGCGGATGCGGTCATTCAGCTCCAATATCTGATTGCCGTAATCATTAATTTTGTCAACCTGCTGTTTTACCTGTCTGTTCAAATTATCCTGATAGGAACACAGTCCCCCATATACAGAATTGGCACGTCCCACAAATTCAGAGGCTCTCTGTACAAAAAGTCCCTGGGTTACGGAACTGCAGGGGTCTTTGCTGAGTTCTTCGATTGATGTCCATAAATCAGTGAGGGCATCCTGGAATGCTTCGCCGTTCAATTCGCCCAACTGGCTCTCCACTTCCTCCAGAACATTGGAAGTCACTTCATAAAACATACTGCGTCCTGACTCTTTGCGGTATGTTTTATCCAGAAAATAATCCCTGACCTGCTTTGCCCTGGAATATACAACTCCAAGGCCAACCTGTTTATTTGATATGCTTTTGGGGTCTGTACTGAGAGTAATGTAGTTTCTGTTGGATTGCTGTACCTGTTGTCTGGTATAACCCTTAGTGTCTACATTAGACAGATTATGCGCTGTGGTATTCAGCGCATTTTGACTTGTTTGTAATCCGGATGTTCCGACATATAAACCACTCATTAATGACATAACAATTCACCTCAACATTTCACAAGGACACACTACTGTTTCGTGTCAAATCCTCTGGTCACTCCCATGGTCTCACCTAAACTATAAGCTCCACGGCTATAATTTGCTGTCTCCGGTGCTGCTTTCAAAGCCTGTATCATGTTCATTTCAAATCCTACCATATCCAGGGCATTATCAAGCAGCTCCTTATTCTGTTCATTGACTCTTTTGAGTTCCCTCACCGTTACCAGAAGCCTGTCACTCGCTTCTGCCAGAGCTTTCTGCTCCGCAGGTCTTCCTGCCAGCATGGCAATCAGATTCGAGAGTTTTAGTGTGTTGACATCCTTGTTCAATACATTGGCAATATCCACAGTCACTTCCATCCGCATTTTGTCCAGACGGTTGATTCTGTCGACTAATTCCTGTTCTTCATCCGTGATTCTTTGTAGATTTTCTAAATTCCCGCCTACGATAATCGGTGTTTTCTTCTGAGATAAATTAAGCAGCCCCTCATATTCACTGTTTTCTTTGTTCAGTACATCTATCAGGTTCTCCATTAAACTCGCCACTTAATTTACCCCATTTCATCAAACTTACGCATTAATTTGTCAGCAAAATTCTCAACAGATACTTCATAAGTTCCGTTCTGAATTCTCTCTTTGATGGAAGCTGTCAGCTCTTCACGAATATCCGGGCTTCCTGCCAATGCAGCCTTTGCAGTCTGAATATCCTTACCAATACTGCTAATCTGCACATTGTCCAGTCTGCTGACGTTTCCTGCTTTCTGCGCTCTGTTTACTGTCTGTGACTGGTACACCTTCTGTACCTGTGTGTAAGCTTCTATACGCATATCGGACTCCTCCTTCCTTCTTATGTCCGTAATACTCATTCACTATTTATTAATTAATTTGATTAATTTATTCAATATGAATATCGGATACTTTGCGGATTACTTTAGGGGGAAATGAAATTTTTATCTATTGTTATGGTTGTTTGTTACGGCATTGGCGGCAGGCAGCTTTTATTATTTGCAGGTTAAGACAAAAAAATCAGGCTGGGATTTGTTGTCAGCCTGATTTTTGTTATTTATATTATTTTTAGTTCAATATAGGTTGTCCTACGGGGGTATTTGCAGAAATTTATTTCCCCTGCTGGTTGTCCCAACATGCCGCCAGCTCTTTTATCTGTTCCTCCGTCATGCAGGCGGTGGGGGAGTTGTCATCACAGGTATTGCGGTTCTCCACAATCAGTACACTGGCGCCTTCAGATAAGGTATGGGTATGCCACACTCCTGCCTTTACGTTGTAGAGCTTATAGGGCTCCAGTTTTACACTGCTGATTGTGCCGATTTCCTCTCCGGCTCCTGCGGTAAAAAGAGTAAAATCACCTTTCAGCAGAACAAACACTTCATCGCTGAGTGTGTGTTTCTGCATTGTCTTTAAATTAGGAACCTCCAGTTCATCAATGTAGTTAAGCACAGCCACACGCCATGACTCGTAATCAATCACCGGAGAATATCCTTCCGCCGTATATTCCTTAATTTCAATATCCATAATTTCCCTCATTTCTGCGCTGCTTTTTGCGCATCTCAAGTTTGCGGACGCAGCGCAGACACAAACTTGGGAGTGAAAGATTAAAAAAATCTTTCATGCTTTATACTATAAAAAATGGTAAAAGTATTGCAAATATCCTCTTTTTTACCGAGGTATCAATATTTTATTCCCGCGGGCAATGAGCCAGGCGGACGCGCCAGCATCCATTTGGCGAATGCCGCGAGGGGTGATATGCGCCAGCGGCGCATGACCATCACGGACCGAAGCGGAGCGTAGACCAAATGCCCCGCAGTTTACTGCGGGGTATTTGACTCCGACTGGGACTTACCCAAAGGAGCGGTTGCCTTCTCCAGCCAATCCAGCTCTTCTCCTTCCAGATAAGGAGAAATGGCATGGTACACTTTTCGGTGATAAGCATTTAATCTGTCCAGTTCCCGGTCTGACATGAGGGAAGGAATGACTGCCTCCCTGTCAAAAGGAACCATTGTCAGTTCTTCCAGAAACATAAATTGTCCATATTCATTCGCCTCGCCCCTACGCACCAGCACCAGATTTTCATGGCGGATTCCAAATTTCCCCGTCAGATACAGTCCCGGTTCATTGGAAGTAACCATTCCTTCCTCCAGAACGGTGTTTTTTGTCTGCTTCGTAATTCTCCAGTGGATTCTCTGGGGTCCCTCATGGACGTTCAAAAGATATCCCACGCCATGTCCGGTACCATGATTATAATCCATACCATTCTCCCACAGCGGTTCCCTCGCCAGATAGTCCAGATTGGCTCCACAGACCCCATGCAGAAATTTTGCCGCGCCAAGATTCAGATGCCCCCGCAGAACCAGGGTATATGCTTTTCTTTCTTCCTCGGTCAGTTCTCCCAGTGCAATCGTTCTGGTGATATCAGTGGTTCCCTCATAATACTGCCCTCCTGTGTCCGCCAGACAAAAGCCTCGGGGCTTCATCTCCACATCCGTCTCCTCAGTAGGTTCATAATGGACAATGGCGCCATGGGCACCGTATGCCAGTATGGATTCAAAACTGGGCCCCATAAAGCCTTTCATCTGCGCCCGAAATTCTTCCAGTTTTGCCGCTGCTCCCAGCTCTGTAATTTTCTCTTTCCCCACATATTTTTTTAACCAATAGATAAAACGGGTCACTGCAACACCATCTTTGATATGGGCTTTGCGCAGATTCTCCATCTCTGTGGAATTTTTCACAGCCTTCATGGCAATGACCGGACTTTCCTCATCCACCACCTGCACATTATCGGGAATACTTTTGACAATACGGTAATTGGCAAAACCGCCGTCCAGCAGTACTTTTTGTCCCTCCCCAATCCGGGAAAGGTCATAGTAAATATTATGATAGGAAGATAATATCACACCGCAGGCTGCCAGTTTTGCCCGTATTTCCTCATTTATGATTTCTTCCTGTACATAGAGAACTGCCTGCTCTTTTGTCAATAACATATAGGAGAGAAAAACCGGTGTGCAGAGCACATCATCTCCCCGCAGATTCAGCAGCCACGCTATCTCATCCAGAGAAGTCATGACAAAATAATCCACCTGTCTTTGCTCCATCATCTGACGGACACGCCCAAGCTTTTCCTCTCTTGTCTGTCCCGCGTAGCAGATATCCAGCTCCCACACCGGTTTTTGGGACATATGCGGGCGGTGCTGCCAGATTAAGTCCACCAAATCCTCCTCATATGCAAAGGTAATGTTTTTGGCTTTCACTTTCTCCGCAATCTGTCCTGCAAAATCATTGCTGATGGTACGTCCGTCAAAACCAATTACACTTTTTTCTGTCAGATTTTGCTCCAGAAACTCCGGAATGGTGGGAACATCTTTTTCCCCCATACGCATCAGTTCAATGCCGCTGCCCTGAAGCTGGTCCGCTGCCTGCAGAAAATATCTTCCATCCGTCCACATGCAGGCTCTGTCCTGCAATACCACCAATGTTCCCGCCGAGCCGGTAAAGCCTGTCATATAAGCCCGCGCTTTAAAATAATCCCCCACATATTCCGAACCATGAAAATCATCTGTGACTACAATATATGCCTGCATACCCTTCTGCTGCATTAGCCGCCTCAGCGCATCCAGTCTGTTTTTAATATCCATACTTATCTCCATTCTTGCTGCAACCTGAAAATTTGGGCGCAAGCACAAATATATCATTTTTTCATTCTACTCTCTGCACTTTTATCTGTCAATTCCTCCCGCCTTAATCCCTCTCCTGTATTCTCCAAGCAGTCCCACTCCCGTTATGGCGACCAGCGTCTCCGTCACCGGGCAGACCAGCCACACTCCCAGCATGCCAAACAGCCCTGACAGCAGCACCAACACCGGAATAATGAGCAGAAACCCTCTAAGCAGCGATATTATCTGGGCAGGAACCGCCTTTTCCACCGATGAAAAAAACAAGGAAAGCACAATATTGAACCCGGCAAAGGGCGCATATAAAAAATAAATTTTAATTCCCTGCACTGCGGTCTGCTGTAACTGTCTGTTACCCTCACTGTTAAAAACAGAGGTAATCTGTGATGCCAGCAAAAACATGCAACTATAGAGAAGAACTGCAAGAAGTGTGCTTGTAATAATACTGTATTTCAAAAAAACATGGGCTCTCTCCCGGTCTTTCTGCCCATAGGCTTCACTGATAACAGGCTGCACTCCCTGACCGATTCCGGTGAATATGGCAATCACCACCAGCGCAATATTGGCGACCACACCGTAAGCAGCCACACCGATATTTCCCTCCAGTCCCAGAATGGTTCTGTTAAACAGAATCATTACCATTCCCACCGATACCTCCGTAATCAGTGAAGGCAGTCCCAGTCCTGCTGCACTGCTTATAAGCTTGCACCCAGGCAGTGTTTTTATGATACGAAAACCGCAATTTTTCCCAAAAATATGAAAGGACAAAATACCTATACTGATAAGCGGGGCAACTCCGGTTGCCAGTACCGCTCCGAAAATCCCCATTCCCATGGGAAAAATAAACAGATAGTCCAGTAAAATGTTGGCAAGGCTTCCGCTTAACATACCTGCCATGGACAGTCGCGGATTTCCGTCATTGCGCACAAAACAGAGCAGTATATTATTCAGAATGTACGCCGGGGAAAACCGCATCATGACTTTCAGATAAGTCTGTGTCATCTCATAAACTTTTCCCTCCGCTCCCATAAAAGAAGCGATACCACCATACCCGGACAATCCCGGTATCACAAAACACATTGCTGCTGCCAGCCCCATCCAAAGCGCACCCACAAACACTTTATTGCCCATACAGTCATTCTGCTGTGCCCTGAAAACAGCATATTTTGTGGAACATCCCATGCCAATCATAAGACCACATCCATTGATAAAATTATAAATAGGAATTGCCAGATTCAAAGCCGCCAGTCCATCTGTCCCCAGTCCTCTGGATACAAAAAAAGTATCGGCGAGAATATAGCAGGACAGCCCTGTCATTCCCATCACATTGGGAAATACATATTTTGCAAATTCTGCAATCAGGCTTTGTTTTTTCATACCTCTTATTGTTTCCATATACCGTATTGTTTTCTCCTTTTTCCATATAAAAACGCCAGAACATTCCATCTTCCAAGACCTAATGACGGAAATCCTGACGTTTTCCACTTTAACCCGGTGGCTAAAGATACGTTTTGTTTCTTAAATTTAAGAGCAGGTAATCAACCAGGGAGCAGGCTGTGTGTCATACATATGCTTGCTGTTTAACTTTGACACAGATACCTGTATAATCTCCGGTTCCTTGATGGATAATTTTTTGCAGACCGCTTCCATGGATGCCGCCACCACAAAATCCAGTGTATAGATTACAAATTCCATATTGGGATTGATTTTTAACAGACATTCCATTTCCTGCTCCATGCTGGCTGATGCCACCAGCATAGTCACATCCGGTATTGGCAGCCCTTCCATGGTTTTTTCATCTACATGGTCGATAATCGTAATATTGTTCAGTCCAAACTGCCCCACGTTATCCTCCAGCGTTGCGCGGTCCGCGGAATTATATTCCACTGCAATAATAGTACCTTCACCATCCATCAGCGCCGCTTCCACAGCTATGGATTCTCCCGAAATCACACAGATATTTTTGCCGTCGTGAATCTGCATTTTGGAAAGAATGATGGAACGTATCTCCGCACCCACATACCGGACGGAGCCGTAAGCCAGCTCTTTGTTGTCAATACCAAACTTAAAGGTACTTCTGGTGTTGGGGTTAAGTACCAGCATCGCGGCGGATGCATTGATACCACGGTCAATCATATCTGCGACTCTGCTCTGCTTCAAGGGACCTTTTGGCTCACTTCCCTCATTATATACCACCTTGCATTCGCCAAGTCCCGCATCGTACATACGGTAGAAAATATCCTGATGCCCCGCCTCCGTAAACACCATGACTGCACGGTGTGCCTCCACCGCCGGAATCAGGTTCTTGTTTTTGCGGGTAATGTCAAGAATTTTCACATGCTCCAAATCCACATCATAATTATCCGCATAATACTGTAACCACGCCAGAATACTACTGTTGCTGAAAATGCTATGTTCCATTGCTTTTGTCCCCCATTTCTGTAAAATACTGCCTTTTCATATTATACCATGATTGCTGACGCAATCATGGTAAGGTCATGCCCATTCGGGCAAGTATAATGTCTGATGACATTATACCATGCGCGCAGTTTTTTATCTACCTATATCAATCATCTGCACAAAAAAGTGTAACAGTTCAGCCTTGCACCAAGTCATGCCACCAGACCATAGTTGTTCCTATGAAGGCTGTATAAAAACGTCGGCACTTAGGCACCGTACTCTGGTGCCTTATGTGTCCGCGGTGGTTTATCCAAGCGAAAGCGTGCCTGAATAGGAATGACTATGGTCCGGCGGCATGACTTGGTGCAAGGCTGAACTGATATGTAATGACTTTTGTCAATAGGC
>CAZRZM010000020.1:0-26705 GCA_964604575.1 uncultured Acetatifactor sp. | reverse complement strand
TTCATTACTATTTGTGCCGCCAGCCAAAGGCGGCGGAATGGAGATTAATATGAATTTGACATTAAAATTAAATGCGCGCTTTCAGCCGAAACATAGATTTGAACTGGAAGACGCTTTGCAGGAAATATTGGATAAAGAACAGATTGGTGAGATAACCGGGGGAGGTACTGCCCTGAGTCCCAATAAAGAGATTGCATATTGCGACATAGAAATTTATTTGGCAAATGATAACTCAGACAGTGTAAAATGGCTGGCGGATTTGCTTAACAGAATGGGTATTCCCAAAGGTTCCGTTCTGCAGGGCATAGAGCCGGAAATGGAAGTGGGAACATTAGAGGGACTGGCTTATTATTCTAATGGCGTTGATTTGCCTGATGATGTGTACAAAAGCTGCGATATCAATTATGTGATTGAACAGATGGAAAAGGCGATGGAAGGAATAGGCAGGATGTATAGTTATTGGGAGGGAGAAACGTATACCGCTTTGTATTTTTATGGCAGTTCATTTGCTGAAATGAAAAAAAGAATTGAACCTTTTATCTCAGAATATCCTTTATGTCAGAAGTGTCGTATAGAACAGATTGCTTAATATAAAATCTTCACTTGTATACAGTCCCGGTGTTGGGTATAATGAAAAGGGTGTAATTTATAGAATGAAGTTTCAAAATCATAAATTACGAAGGATTGGAGAAGAAAATGTCAGATTTATATAACGAAAATGATGAGACAGAGCTGGAAGAGAGTTCCCAGAACGAAGAAAGCGCAGAGGATGCAAAGGGGAGCAGACATGATGCTTCCACCACTGCAGGTGCAGGCAAGAGTGACAACAGCGAGTATGAGGATGTCTGCTTTATCTGCCGCAGACCGGAGAGCAAGACGGGCAAAATGTTTAAGCTGCCCAATAATATTTGTGTCTGCAATGACTGTATGCACAAGACCATGGAGACGGTGAGCCAGTTTGATTATCAGGGAATGTTGAACAATCCCAATTTGCAGGATGAGTTAAACCAGCTCACCGGACAGAATGGTTTCCCGAATATCAGCTTTGTCAATCTGGCTGATTTGCAGGGGGATGGCGGAATTCCCAACAAACAGAAATTAAAAAAGAAAAAGAAAAAAGAGGAAGGCGCCAAACCTGTTTTCGATATTAAATCCATACCTGCGCCCCACAAGATAAAGGCAAGCCTTGACGAATATGTGGTAGGGCAGGAACATGCCAAGAAAGCTATTTCTGTGGCAGTATATAACCATTACAAGCGTGTGGCAACCGGAACCATGGATGAGATTGAAATAGAGAAATCCAATATGCTGATGATTGGGCCTACCGGATGCGGTAAAACCTATCTGGTGAAAACGTTGGCACGACTGCTGGATGTGCCTCTTGCCATTGCGGATGCCACCTCCCTGACCGAGGCGGGTTATATCGGTGATGATATTGAGAGCGTTGTCTCCAAACTGCTGGCAGCGGCGGACAATGATGTGGAGAGAGCGGAGCAGGGCATTATTTTTATTGACGAGATAGACAAGATTGCCAAGAAGAAAAATACCACTTCCAGGGATGTCAGCGGCGAAAGTGTGCAGCAGGGCATGTTAAAGCTTCTGGAAGGTGCGGAAGTGGAAGTCCCTGTGGGAGCAAACAGCAAAAATGCCATGGTACCGCTGGCAACGGTGAATACAAGAAATATTTTGTTTATCTGTGGCGGAGCGTTTCCGGATTTGGAGGAAATTATCAAGGAGCGTCTCAGTAAAAGTGCTGCCATTGGTTTTAATTCCGAACTGAAGGATAAATACGACAAGGACAAGAATATATTGTCAAAGGTAGAGGTGGAGGATATTCGCAAATTTGGTATGATTCCTGAGTTTATCGGACGTCTGCCGGTCATTTACACTTTGGAAGGTCTCTCCAAGGAGATGCTTGTCAAAATTCTCAAAGAGCCGAAGAATGCAATTTTGAAGCAGTACCAGAAGCTGCTGGAGCTGGATGAGGTCAAACTGGAGTTTACGGACGGAGCATTGGAGGCGATTGCAGAGAAAGCCATGAAACGAGATACAGGAGCCAGGGCGCTCCGCTCTATTATAGAGGATTTCATGCTGGATATCATGTATGAAATTCCCAAGGACGACAATATTGGCAAGGTGACGATTACCAGAGAGTATATTGAGGGGAACGGTGGTCCCATGATTGATATCCGCAGCAATCTTATCAAGGAACCCATAGAGAACCTGAACGAAGTTGTGACAGAATGAGGTGCAAATTTGATATAGAAATACTTAGAAGGGCAGTTAACCGTAATGGATAACTGCTCTTTTTAAAAAATTGTTACATCATGGAGAAAGCGGCATATATAAAAGAGGTGAAAAAAATGGCAGCTTTTGAAAAAATATGTAAAGACAATTATTCCAGGATATTTAAGTATATTTTGGGCATGACAGGCAGCAGGGAGTGTGCATGGGACTTGACCCCAATCAGAGAGAGTATATATCTGCCCAGGGAGATACTTATCAGTTGAGTGATGATAACGCAACAGGAGTATTAAGAACTACTACCTTAATTTCCTATGATGAGTACAACATAATCATCACATTTACCCATTTGTCCGACCAGGAGATTCATGAGATTCTGGCTGCCATCAGTATGAAAAAATAGGATATGAAATGAAATCACAATGAACTTTAGTTCTTGTGGAGCTGTAAAATGATATAGACAGATATAAGGAAATATTATAATTTGTGAAGGCAAAAGCACTTGTTGCTCTTGCCTTCTTGTCTGCCACATCATAGAATTGGCATGCGCTGAGGTAATCAGCTACAACAAAAAGAACCTTCAAAGGGAACTTTGGAATGACAGCCGACAACAGAGCAAGGAAATAGAGTGCAGAATCAAGACACAGCCTAATCAAAAAAAGCGGAATGATGTGGAATTATAGAAAATTCTATTTTCAAGTAAGATTGTCCGATGTATAATAAAAGAAGTAAAATGAAAGTTATGCAGTTGGCATAATCAATCACATTAATCTGCAGTAAAAATATGCTTTTAAAAAAGGGCAGCGTGTGTTTTGCAGAGTATACACAGGGAGGAGTGCATTGTGAGCAGATATATTAGAGAGATGGATTTGCAGCTTCCGGAGAATGAGGTGCAGGGGCTGATAGACGGTTTTCTAAAGGAGAACGGATTTTATAGAGGAGAGTGGCAGGGACAGATATACTGGACGGCCGATTATGGAATAAATATGCCTATTCCTCCCGTGAGGGTTGCAAAGGCTTATATTGGGTTGTATTTTTTTGATTATACATACGAAAATGGAAAGCTGCATTTTGAGGCTTGGATAAGGGACGGAAAGAAGAAAGAAATAGGGCTGACGGGATGGTATCTCTGGCAGATAAAGGAGCCTTATACTGGTCTTGTGTCCAAACTGGAGAGAGAGTTAATCGACGGACTGCCCCAGGATAGCGAGTTGCGGCTTCAAGCGGGGAACAGCACGCAAATTGAAAACAGCAGCAGGAGGATGGGCAAGGCGCATCTGCTTTTGGGAGTACTGGGCATTCTGGCTGTGGCAGCGGCCTTTTTCAATGTCTTGAGTCGTTGAGGGCTGCCGGGATTTTAATCACTGTTAGATGCGCCGGGATTTACAATTGAGTGAAGTTGACGAGGACAGCATAAAACAGCGTCCTGCCGCCGCTCTGTTCAAGCTTTGTTTTGATGGACAGCCATACTCCAAAACGGAATAACCGCCGCTGCATAGTACGGCATACCAGGACAGGAAATCAAGAAAAGGTTTCCTGTTTTTTTTGCGCACATTTTTGGCATTTTAAAACTTGCCGGTATTATGTGGTGCGAAGGGGAATAGAAAGAAATTCCCACAGACCACCATTCACCTTTTTCATAAATGGGAAAGACTCTGGGGGATATGCCACCAGAGCCCCATGTAAAAATACGTGGGGACAACAATTGCTTTGGGATTTTTGTCTCCAATTCGCTATGCGATAATTCAGGCTTTTCGGGTGGATTGGTGGGGGCTACGGATGCCCGGACTATTGTTGTGATGAAAATGGCTGGTGGAAAGGTAAGGTGAGAAAGGTGCTTTGAATTTTATATTGACAAATGGAAAATATATGGTAATATAAATATATGAACAATGGTTCATATGAACGGACTTGAAAATAAATGCGAATGGTTTGCATTTAGGTTCCGTAATTATTATAAAAATAGAAAATGGAAGAGTTGCGGATTTTATGTATAACGCTTCAGAATGGAGGGAAAGATGAAGAAAACATATCAGATTGAAGTGGACTGTGCAGCCTGCGCATTAAAGATGGAGGATGCAGCCAAAACAGTGGAAGGGGTTGCAGATGCAGCCGTTAATTTTATGACCCAGAAGATGAAGGTGGAATTTACAGAAGGCTCTGATGAGAAGACTGTTATGGCAAAGGTTGTCAAGGCCTGCAAGAAAGTAGAAAGTGACTGTGAAATTTATCTATAATTGAGATTTATCTATAAATTAAGATAAAAGCTTATCTTAAATTTAAAGGGAAAATATGTTATGACGAAAAAACAAAAAAAGGTTCTTATCAGAATTGTTATTGCAGCGGTGCTGATGGCTGTACTGCATTTTCTTCCGGTGGACGGATACGTCAGACTGGCGCTTTATATGATTCCCTATCTTATTATCGGATATGATATTCTACGCAAGGCAGTGCTGGGAATTGTTCATGGGCAGGTTTTTGACGAAAACTTTCTTATGGCGGTTGCCACGGTAGGAGCCGTCCTATTGGGAGAATATACAGAAGGTGTGGCAGTAATGCTTTTTTACCAGATTGGAGAACTGTTTCAGTCAGTTGCAGTGGGAAAAAGCCGCCGCAATATCAGTGCCCTGATGGATATCCGTCCGGATTACGCCAATGTCCTGGATGCAGAAGGCAATCTGGAGCAGACAGACCCGGATGATGTGGGGATTGGCACTATTATTGTAGTAAGACCGGGAGAAAAAATCCCCATTGACGGTGTGGTTGTGGAGGGTTCCACCACACTGAATACAAGTGCACTGACCGGAGAAAGCATTCCCAGAGAGGTGGCAGAAGGGGATGAGGTTATCAGCGGATGTGTCAACTTAAATGGTCTGCTGCGTATCCGCACCACCAGGGAATTTGGAGAGTCAACCGTATCCAAGATTCTGGATTTGGTGGAAAATTCCGGTATGAAAAAATCCCGCTCAGAAAATTTTATCACCAAATTTGCAAGATATTATACTCCGGCGGTCTGCTATAGTGCCCTGGCACTGGCAATTCTGCCACCGCTTGCGAATCTGATTCTGGGCAATGCCGCCGCATGGCAGACCTGGATTATCCGGGCATTGACCTTTCTGGTAATCAGTTGTCCCTGTGCACTGGTGATTTCGATTCCCTTAAGCTTCTTTGGAGGCATCGGCGGTGCATCTGCCTGCGGTATTCTGGTGAAAGGCTCCAATTATCTGGAAGCGCTTGCCCAGACAAAATATGTAGTCTTTGATAAGACAGGTACACTGACAAAAGGCGTATTTGAAGTGACAGATATCTGCCCTGATAAGGATTGGGCACAGAAGAATATGGATGGAGAGAGCGTGGGGGATGCGGAGCAGAAGCTTTCGGATAATGCCGGGCATAAGCTTCTGGAATATGCGGCTTATGCAGAAAATTACTCCAGCCATCCTATCAGCAAAAGTCTGAAGGAGGCTTACGAAAAGCCCATAGATAACGGACGCATCAGTGATGTGGAGGAAATTGGCGGTCATGGTGTGACAGCGAAAGTGGACGGCATACCCATAGCTGCAGGAAACGCCAGACTGATGGCGCGCATGAATCTGACCTGCCCTGAGAATGTGGGAATCGGAACGGTGGTACATGTGGCGGTGAACGGTATGTATGCCGGATATATTCTGATAGCGGATGTGCCAAAGGAACAGTCCGGGGAAGCGGTTGCGGCTCTGAAGGCAGCAGGTGTGCGCAAAACCGTTATGCTTACGGGAGACAGCGGGAGGGTTGCAGATTATGTGGCAAAAGAACTGGGGCTGGATGAAGCGAGAGGAGAACTGCTTCCTGCCGACAAGGTGGCGGAAGTAGAACGCCTGCTTGGGGAGAAGAAACTTAAGGAAAAGCTTGCTTTCGTGGGAGATGGTATTAACGACGCCCCTGTTTTATCCAGAGCGGATATCGGAATTGCAATGGGAGCGCTGGGCTCCGATGCTGCCATCGAGGCGGCGGATATTGTGCTGATGGACGACAATCCATTAAAAATTGCCCAGGCAATGCGCATTTCCAGAAAATGTCTGCGGATTGTATATGAAAATATAATTTTTGCCCTGACTGTGAAAGCCATCTGCCTGATATTGGGAGCATTTGGTGTCGCCAATATGTGGGTGGCTATATTCGCCGACGTAGGAGTGATGGTGCTGGCAGTACTCAATGCCATAAGATGTCTGAAAGTGAAGTGATATTGGCGGAATTGTAACATATTAGTGTGCATTACGGAGGAAAGATATTGCGAAAGCAATATCTTTCTTTTATAATTAGGGAAGACGTTACATAGGCTCTTGTTACAATTTGGATACATTTAAAATGTACAATATATGATATAAAATATTTGTGTCTTTCGGGAGTAAAACGTTTCGGAATGGAGGCAGGAATGAAAAATAAAGGCAGCTATATATTTGCGGCAGTGTGTGTGCTTGTCCTTTGTTCAGGATGTAGTGGGCAGGAGAATGAAAAGCCACAGATTGTTTTGGTACAGGAGGATGAAGAGGAAGCTTTTGTAACCGTGACAGCAGATTATGGAGATATCACGGAGGGTGTGTCTATTTCATGTACCTATACTGCCACTGAGGAGGTCAATCTTTCCTTTCCGGTCAGTGATGAACGGATTGCAAAAGTATATGTGAAGCAGGGTGATTTTGTATCAGAGAAAGATATGCTTGCCACTTTGGATGTGGAGGAACTGGAAGAAGAAACAGACGAGCAGGAGTATAAGGTGGACAGTCTGCAGTTGAAGCTGGAGCAGACGAGAGAGTGTTATGAGTTTGATTTGTCCAGTGCGGAGACACTTTTTCAGTATACTGCCAAAACGGACAAGGACAAAGAAAATCTTGCGGACAAAAAGAAAGCCATTGACAAGCAGTACCAAAATACTCTGGAAGATTTGGAGGACAGTCTTGCCCTTGAAAATATGCGCCTGACACAATACCGGCAGGAGCTTGAGGATGGGCAGATATATGCCCGGATGGACGGTGTGGTTACCTATGTGAAAAAAAATCTGCAGGACAGCGCCAGCAAAAAAGATGAGACGGTGATTACAATCAGCAGTCTGGATTCCTATTATTTCGTTGCAGCAAATGGGGGTTATCCGGAATATTTTACCGACGGGGCAGAATTTGATATTACTTATCGTGAGAATGGTGAGGATAAGATGTGCCGTGCAGTGGTAGAACGAAGCGATGAAGAAACGGGCATGGTGTATTTGAAGCTGCTTACGGATGAAATGCCTGAGAACGGCGCAAAGGGCAGTATTTATCTACAGCTTGCACATAAAGAAAATGTGCTCTGTATTCCCCGGAGCGCCCTCCATGAATCTGACAAGGGATTCTTTGTCTATTTATATCAGGATGGGCTTTTGGAGATGCGTTATGTGACTACGGGACTGGAAGGGGAGACTGTTGTAGAGATTACAGAGGGACTGACACAGGGGGATGTGGTTGTCCTGCAGTAATTATCTCCGTAAAATGCCATGATAGGGAAGACAGAAGGAAAAGGATATAAAAAGCTATGAGAAGGAAAAGACAGATAGGCGTACTTTTGCTTGCAGCCATGACAGCAGGGATGCTTGCCGGATGTGATGGTGGGGAACAGAATAATGTAAAAATGATAGAATTACAGGAATCTGCCATGGAGGCGGAACAGACGGTTGCAGTAGTGCGGGGTGATATTGAAGCGGCAGTGGATTTGGAAGCCTGGGTGGGACCGAAAATAGAACAACTGTCCTTTGAGAAGGCTGGAAATTTTGGTGAATACAGGGTGCGGCTGGGAGATACGGTACAAAAAGGTGAGGTGCTTGCAACGCTGAATGTGGAGAACCTGCGGGATTCCATCAAAGAAAAAGAGCAGGAGCTGGAAAATATTAAGGTAGATTATGAGTACCATAAGAATGCTTTGGAGAATCAGATTGCCATAGCCAGACTGCATCTTGAGAGTATTTACGAACAGTTGGAGAATACGCAGTACGGCACGGAGGAATATACAAGACTGTGTATCAGTGCAGGGGAATATGACGAGCAGAGAAAACGTCTGGAGCTTCAGGAGAAACAGTTGACACAGACCTATGAACTGGAATTGCGCCATTGCAGGGAACAGCTTAAGAAGCTGGAAGACGAGAACACAGGCACTGAGATAAAGGCGCCTTTTGACGGTGTTGTGGTGGCTTTGGAAAGCATAACCTATAATCAGGCTGTCAATAAGAAAAGTTATTATGTTGCAGTGGCTGATTTGAGTGTTATGTATGCCCGTTGTGAGGCAATAAATGTCAGCACGGTATACAATATGGAGAAAATTCTGTTTCAGAAGGATGACAAGACCTACGAGGCTGCTTTTGTATTAAGAGACGCAAAATTTTATCAGGAGATGCGTGGCAGAAGTGATGATAATTTTACCGAGTTTGAAATTACCCCGCCGCAGGGGGAGGTGAATTTTGGAGATTATGGATATATCCATATGATTTCCAAACATAGGGAGAATGTGCTTCTGCTGCCGGAGAATGCCATCACCTCCGTGTCAGGCAGCGCTTATGTTTATCGGCAGGCAGATGGTAAAAAGCAGCGGGTGCCTGTGGAGACCGGCTGCAAGGACGGTATCATGGTGGAGATTGTCAGCGGTCTTGAGGAAGGAGATATTGTATATGTTCATAAAATTTAACTTCCCGGGAAGAATTTTTGCGGTGCCTGCTCTTCTGGCAGCCCTCCTTTTGACGGGATGCTCTGCGAAAAATAAACTGGTGACGGATACAGGAAGCGGTAAGACGCAGAACGTGACGAAAGAAGACTATCTGGTGACGGATGAAAACGCTGTAAACACAAGTGATGCCCAGGGGAATCAGTATAAGGTGCTTACGCTGACAAAAGGAACCTTTGAGGAGGGAGCGTTGCGCCAGACGCTGCAGCTTAATTACTATAATCTGCCTGACGTCCGGCTGAGGACAGATGGTAAAGAGGCGCATTTTGGAACCTATATTGCACAGTATATGGACTATGTAGAGGTGGGAGATGTGATTGCAACCTGCCATATGGAGTCCGATTCCATTGCCATTGAGGAGGCAAGGGTGACTCTTACCCGTCTGCAGGAACGTTATGAAAAGGCAAAGGCTGACATTCAGGAAGAACTGGAGGACATGGAGGAAAAGCGGAAAATCATCTATGACGGCTATGAAAATCAGATTGCAGTGATTGAGTACAGACAAAGACAACAGGACTGGGAGAATGAGAACTATCATTACGAACAGAATATTGCCAATGCCAGGAAGAAGCTGGCGGAATTGATGAAAACCGCCAAAGAGTATGAGATAAAGACCAATGTTGCCGGATATGTGATTTACGCCCGGGCATATAAAGAAGGGGAGCCGCTGGCGGATGGAGCATATATCTGCAATATCCTGGACGGTAATGAAGTGTTTGCCATTGCGGAAATGCAGGCAGACCAGTTTACTTTTGGCAAAGAGGCTGAATTTGAGACCCAGGGAAATGTTGCTGCCGGGAAAATAGTGAGTGGCGGGAAGCTGGCGCTTTATGGCAATCTGGATACGGCGCAGGTGACCTTTAAAATCACGCTGGAGGAGGGAGTCACACAGTTAAGGCAGAATAGCTGGCTGGCGATGAATACCAATCTGAAAACCATACAGAATGTCATTATGATTCCCAGGGAGGCAGTGACAGTGGATGAGGACGAATATTATGTCACTGTGATGCAGGAGGATGGAAGCTTTCTCCAGACGGAATTTATTCCCGGAGGCAGCAATGCCAATGAATACTGGGTGCTTAAGGGACTGTCTGAAGGTATGAAGATTGTATACAGATAAGTGGGAAGGATACGAAGAATAAGATGTTTTCATTAATGCTACATAAATTATTGCAAAAAAAATGGATGGTGCTCTGTCTGCTTATAGGCAATATTCTGCTGATTGCGGTTGCAGTGAGCTATCCTTTATACCGTGTGTCCTCCTTTCAAAAAATGCTGACGGATGAGTTTGAAAGGTATAGAGAGGAGGAACAGCGCTGGCCGGCTGTTTTTTCTGTGAAATACAGTCGGATAAAAGGCGATAAAGGAACCTCCTTTGCCACAATAGAGAAAGAAACGGAAAATGCAGTGGAGAAGTTAGGCGTATCTGTAAAAGAGCAGGTCACCACTTACCGTTTGTCAATTCAGAAGACCATTCCGTCGGTAATACGTGATGATGAGAAAACAAAACGAATTACTCTGGCAGCTATTTCCGATTTGGAGCAGCATATTGAACTGCTGTATGGAAGGATTCCCTCAGCGGAATCTGACAGTGAGGGCTGCATGGAGATTATGGTCAGTGAAAGTGCAATGATAAAGCATTATATGCTGCTGGAGGATGAATACACGCATGAATCGTGGACGAATGCAGATGGGCAGCCGTTTACCTTTAAGGTGGTCGGTGTGTTCCGTCCATTGGATGAAACGGAATTGTTCTGGGAGCCGGTGGAGGATGATATTTCCAGTCTGGTATATGTGACGGAAGAAACCTTCCGCAACAATTTTATGAGAGAAAGGGAGGAGGATAATTATAGTTTCCACGTCAGTTGGAATTATGTGTGGGATTATGAGAGCATCAAAGTAACGGATGTCAGCAGTCTTACGCAGACGCTGAGTAAGCTGAACCGGAACAAATATCTTAAAGGTTATATTGTAAGGGGCGGTTATCAGAAGATTCTTGCAGATTACAGCAACAAGGCAAAGCGTGTTGAGGCGACTTTGATGATTCTGCAGATGCCGGTGCTGTTGCTGCTCTGTGCCTTTCTTTATATGATTGCAGGACAGATGCTGCAGATGGAGAGAAACGAAATTTCTCTGCTCCGTTCCCGGGGCGCTTTCAAAAAACAGATTCTGCTTTTGTACTTTATGCAGAGTGTATTTTTAAGCCTGTTATCGCTGGTGGCAGGGCTTCCCCTTGGGGCGGTGTTCTGCAGGCTGCTTGGTTCGTCAACAGCTTTTCTGGAATTTTCCGTCACCAGAAAGCTCGCCATACAGTTTACTCCGGAGGTGATTCTCTATGCCGGGGCAGCAGTGCTTTTGTCCGTTGTGGTGACTACCATTCCGGTACTTTTCTACAGTGGGATTTCCATTGTGCATTTAAAGCAGGGACGTTCCAGACAGAAAAAATCCTGGTGGAAGAAGATGTATCTGGATGTGGTTTTCATAGGTCTCTCGCTATACGGTTATTACACCTTCAGCCGCTCCTCACAGGAGATGGTGAAGGATGTGCTGTCGGGCAATACGCTTAATCCGCTTTTGTACATCAGTTTCTCCATGTTTATTCTGGGAATGGGACTGTTCTGTGCCAGACTGCAGCCTCTTTTGTTAAAGGTCTATTTTGCGCTGGCAAAAAAACATATGAATCCCGCTTCCTATACCTCCATTCTGGGAACGATTCGGACAGGGGCAAAGCAGGAGTTTATCATACTGTTTATGATTTTGACGGTATCCATCGGTATTTCCAATACCACCATTGCCCGGACGATTATTCTGAATGCCCTGAATAATACGAGGCATTTAATGAGTGCGGATATTACATTAAAGGAAAAATGGGAAAATAATAAGGCGTCCATTCTGCAAGACCCTACTCTGGAGCTGGAATATACGGAACCGGATTTTGATAAATATGGGACGATTGACGGCGTGGAGCATGTCACCAGGGTTATCCGTGATACGGAAGTTACGATGACCCTGGGCGCCAACAAGGTGACTGTGACTCTCATGGGAATCCGGGCGAAGGAGTTCTATGATGTAACCGCCATGGCGGACAATTTGCTGCCCTATACCTATGAAGAGTATCTGAATGTGCTTTCTATGGATACGCAGGCGGTAATTGTCTCTGAAAATTTTATGCTGAAAAAGAATTATCATCTGGGTGATAAGATTATATTCCAAAACCCCGATGGCAAGACAGCGGTGGGGTATATCTATGGATTTTTCAATTACTGGCCCACTTATCAGCCCTACAGCTACATATTAGGTGAGGATGACTCCATAGATACCGTGGACAATTATATGATTGTGGCGAATCTTTCCTATCTGAATGAAAAGTACGGGATTTATCCATATGAGGTATGGATGGATGTCAGTGATAACGGGGAAGGATTTTACCAGTGGCTGGAGGAACAGCCTGATTTGGAACTGACTTCTCTGGCCGATTTGAATGAGGCGGAGGAGAATATTATCCGGGACAGCCTGTATCAGGGAACAAACGGTATTTTATCCATGAGTTTTCTGATTATCCTGCTGTTATGCTGTGTGGGATATTTGATTTACTGGATTATGTCTATTCGTTCGAGGGAGCTGTTGTTTGGTGTGCTCCGCGCTATGGGTATGCGCAAAGGTGAGATTGTGGGGATGCTGGTTATAGAACAGATTTGCTCCGGCTTGTACGCCATTGTGGCAGGCGGTTTTATCGGTATCCTGGCATCCCGCATGTTCGTGCCGATGATTCAGCAGGCGTATGCTGCATCCGAGCAGGTGCTGCCTCTTGAACTGATTACCAGGGCAGGTGATTTGGCACAGTTGTTTATTATCATTGGTGTGGTTCTCTGTCTCTGCCTGTGCGTGCTGGGCAGAATTGTTTCCAAAATGAACATCAGCAGTGCTTTGAAGCTGGGAGAGGATTAAGCATAGGAGTTCGGCAGTTCCTGCCCCGGCGGGCGGACCACAGTGGTTCTGATTCAGACACGTTTCCACTTGGATAAAAACGTAACGGACACATAAGGCACCACAATACGGTGCCTAAGTGCCGACGTTTTTATACAGTCTGAATCAGAACCACTGTGGTCCGCCCGCCGGGGCAGGAACTGCCGGGATGCTGCGAGGAAAAGAAAAGGGATGGTAACGATATGAGTGAGGTTATTTTGAAGGCGGTGGATGTGACGCGGAGCTTCCCTGTTGTGGGAACAGAAGATTTTGTGGCGGTGGACAGGGTGTCGCTTGAGGTTCCGAGAGGGTGTCTTGCTATTTTAAGAGGGCGCAGCGGTTCCGGTAAGACGACGCTGTTAAATATGCTGGGAGCGCTGGATATGCCTACCGGGGGACGTATTTTCTGTATGGAAGAGGACATCACGGAATGGTCAGAAGCTAAGAGAGGAAGGTTCCGCCGCAGCAAAATCGGGTTTGTGTTCCAGTCGGTATCCCTGATTCCCATGATGACAGCATATGAGAATGTGGAATTTGCCCTGCGTATGGCAGGTATCAGAGAGGGCAGGAGGGAGCGCTGTGAGGAATGTCTGAAAATGGTGGGTCTGGGCAATCGTATGCACCACATGCCCCAGGAGCTTTCCGGCGGTGAACAGCAGCGTGTTGCCATCGCCAGAGCGGTGGCGCACAGACCGGGAATTATTTTTGCGGACGAGCCTACGGCGGAGCTGGATTCTGCCACGGCGCTCAGCGTGATGACACTGTTCAGGGAGATGGTGGACAGAGAGCAGGTAACCATTATAATGACCACCCACGACACCTCCCTCATGGGAGCAGGGGATGTGGTGTATGAGCTGGAGGATGGAAAACTGATATGAGCAATGTGATAATTCAGGCAGATAATCTTGTGAAAATTTATAAAACCACAGATATTGAAGTGATGGCGCTGCAGGGACTGGATTTGAGCGTGGAGCAGGGCGAGATGATGGCAATTATCGGAAGCAGTGGTTCCGGCAAGTCTACTTTTCTGAATATGCTGGGAGGTCTGGACCGTCCCAGTGCCGGAAAACTCTATGTGGATGGTAAGAATCTGTTCGCCATGACAGAGAAAGAACTGGTGCTGTATAAGCGTTCCACAGTGGGATTTGTGTGGCAGAATAACGCAAGGAATCTTTTGCCGTATCTGACTGCATGGCAAAATATTTTAATGCCCATGGAATTAAACAGCAGCAGGGAGCGCCGGGAGAGGGCGGATATGCTGTTGGATATGGTGGGATTATCTTCCAAGAAGAATAACCGTATGCAGGAGCTGTCCGGCGGTGAGCAGCAGAGGATTGCCATTGCCATTGCGCTGGCTAACGCGCCCAAGGTGCTTTTGGCGGATGAACCCACCGGAAGTGTGGACACGAAGACTGCCAATCAGATTTTTGATATTTTCCGAAGAATGAATGAAGAACTGGGGGTTACCATAGTCATTGTCACCCATGATGTGTCATTGTCCAAAAAAGTACGGCGTGTGGCGGCTATCCGGGACGGCAAAATCAGCAGTGAGCGTATTCTGCGGGAAGATTATGCGGAGCGTGTGAAGAATGCTGACCATACCTTGAACTGGCATGAAACGCAGACTCAGGATGAGTTTGCCGTTCTGGACAAAGCGGGCAGAATCCAACTGCCACAGGATATGTTGCAGGAGATGGGGCTAAAGAGCAACAAAATCCGTGTGGTGTCAGAAGGCGGCAGAATCATTTTGGAAAATCCGGAGCAGTAGCGTATGCAAAACGATTACTGTCCAAAGATAGGGAAAGCGGAATGAAAACGGTCACTGATATTTGTCAGGGCGTCCGCCACATTATTCAGATTTTTTAATGTCTCGGAAAGTTCTTCGGTATCCAGTGCTTCCAGACTTTCCAGCGCGGCGTTCAGAGCATCCGTATCTACTTCGGAAAGCTGGCTGATGCCGACGTGGATATCCTGGGTAAACTGGGAGAGGTCTGCCAGAAGAGGTTTCGCTTCCCTGGTAAACTGCGCGAGCTGTTCCAGTTTATCGTTTGTCTGGCTGGCATAGGCGATGACCGGACGGATTTGAATGGCGATTATTGCCATACATACCAGAAGGCAGGCTGATAAAACAGAAGAGACAGTACAGAAAATACGGGTTCGTTTCAGTTCCCTGCGCAGCATGGTTAAATCCCCGCTCCTGGAGCCAGCGCCGGAATATCCTTTTGTATTGGAATTTACTGGATTACTTTGATTCATAATAACCTCCGTTTCTACAGATAATAGAAGTATAACATGGTGTACAAAAATTGAATAGTGTACACTAAAAAAAACACACCAAATGAAAAAAAGATTGTTTTTTTCCAGGTGTTTTTTTTATTATCATAAATTTACATTATGCGCAGTTATGCGTGTTGATAGGAAGAAAGAAGACGCCCGGAGGGCAGAAATGAGGGACAACGACATGAAACATATCAACTATCTGGATAACAACGGTACATTTCGTCTGGAAAATGCACAGAATTACAGCTATCTGTATTTTCCTGTGGCAGGCGGCAAAGGATTAAAGAGTGCAATCACGCCTGAGCTTTCCGGCGATTCCAAGATTGACCAGAATCATTTCCTTTTACAGCCTGTCAGTGCAGAGGAACTGCACAATAACAAATCATCAAGGAATTTCTGGTGCCGTCTGGAGGACGGAAGATTTTTCTCTGCAACCGGAGTATCCGCAGCGCAGCAGGCGAAGAAATTTTCCGCAGAGGAAGAGAAAGTTACTGTGGAAGCAGGACTTATGTGGCATAAAGTAACCAGAGAAATCCAGGATTATGATATGCAGGCAGAAATTGTCTCTTTCATGCCTGTAGGAGAAGATGTGGAAGTAATGCAGGTGACCCTTACCAATAATGGGGAGAGTGCAGTGACCTTTACACCCATAGGCGCGGTTCCGGTGTATGGCAGAAGTGCGGACAACTTAAGGGACCACAGACATGTTACTTCCCTGCTTCATAGGGCGTATGTGTCGGAAGAGGGTGTTAGTGTGCGTCCGGTTCTTTCTTTTGACGAGAGAGGTCACAGACGCAATTATACTACTTATTTTGTAGCAGGTGTGGAGGCAGACGGAAAGCGTCCCGAAAGCTTCTATCCGGTGGTGGAAGACTTTATCGGCGAGGGCGGAAGTCTTGAGATTCCGGAAGCAGTTGCGAAGCTTACGGAAGGATGTAAGCCGGGCACCTTTGCTTGCGGCTATGAAGTGCTGGGCGGTATCCGTTTTGCAAAAAAGACACTGGCACCCGGTGAGAAGGCATCCTATCTGATTTTCCTGGGCGTGGAGGATGTGGAAGAAAACAGCTTGTCCCTGGAAGAACAGACTGGTAAAATAATGAGTGATGTGCTGGGCAAACTGGGCAGCCTGGACAAGACCGGGAGGGCGTTGGAGGCTACCCGCTCGCACTGGACCAGTGAAAATAATATTACTTTCCATACAGGCGATGCGGGATTTGACAATTATATGAAATGGATTAGTTTCCAGCCTATGCTTCGCAGAATTTTCGGCTGTTCTTTCCTGCCCCATCATGATTATGGCAAGGGCGGAAGAGGATGGAGAGATTTGTGGCAGGACCAGCTTGCGCTGCTTATGATGAGCCCCGCTTCCGTAGGAGAGATGCTTCTGAACAACTATTGTGGTGTGAGAATGGACGGAAGCAATGCAACGATTATCGGCTCCAGGCCTGGTGAATTTGTGGCTGACCGCAACAATATCACCCGTGTCTGGATGGACCATGGTCTGTGGCCGTTCATGACGACCAGCCTTTATATCCACCAGACCGGAGATACAGAACTTCTCTTCAAGACGGCAGTTTACTTTAAAGACAAACAGGCAGGAAGAGGTACTGTAGTGGACAGTCTGTTTGCAGAGAGCCAGGGAACCAGACAGCTTGACAGGGACGGCAACGTTTATACCGGTTCGGTTCTGGAGCATATTCTGGTGCAGAATCTGACCGCGTTCTATGAAGTAGGTGAGCACAATCACATGAGACTGCGAGGCGCTGACTGGAATGATGCGCTGGATATGGCGGCAGACAGAGGAGAGAGTGTTGCATTTACCGCAGCATATGCAGGCAATCTTCAGGATTTGGCAGATTTGCTGAAATATCTGATGGAAGAAAAGAATATTACTACAGTGGATATTCTGGAGGAGATGACTCTGCTGTTAAAGGATGACAGCGCTTTATATGACAGCATTGAAGCCAAGACAAAGCTGCTTGCCGATTACTGCGCAAAGGTGGAACACAGTGTTTCCGGCAACAGGGTCAAAGTATCCGTACAGGAGCTGGTTACCTCTCTTGCCAATAAGGCAGAGTGGTTAAAAGAGCATATCCGCAGGACAGAGTGGCTGGATGAGGGCTGGTTTAACAGCTATTATGATAACAATGGACGCGCTGTGGAAGGAAAGCAGGAGGACGGCAGTATAAGAATGATGCTTACCGGTCAGGTATTTACCATTATGTCCGGTACTGCAACACCGGAACAGACCGTGCAGATTGCAGGTAATGCAGATAAGTATCTGTATAATGAAAACCGCGGAGGATACTGCCTGAATACGGACTTCCATGAGCTTAAGACAGATTTGGGAAGAATGTTTGGATTCGCTTACGGTCATAAAGAAAACGGTGCCGTATTCTCCCATATGACGACCATGTTCGGCAATGCCCTTTACAAGCAGGGTGTGGTGAAGAACGGATACAAGGCGCTGAATACCTTGTACCGTCAGTCCGCAGATTTGGAAAAATCCCGCATTTATCCCGGAATCCCTGAGTATTTCAGTGATAAGGGACGCGGACTCTACCATTATCTGACAGGTGCGGCAAGCTGGTATCTTCTGACAGTTCTGACTCAGGTGATGGGTGTGAAAGGTAATTACGGTGATTTGGTTCTTGAGCCGAAGCTGATGTCCCAGCAGTTTGACGCCAAAGGTGAGGCAGGTGTAACTTCACTGTTCCGTGGCAAACAGATTACCGTAGTATATAATAACAGAGATGACGCTGATTACGGTGAGTATGCAATTAAATCCTGCAGGATTGACGAGGAAGAGGTAACTGTGGATGGGGCAAAGGCATCGTCTGTATGTATCCCTGCCCGGATGATTGATAAACTCTCCGATACGGATGCGCATACAATTTATGTGGATTTGCAGGGAATTTAGGAAAGGACACACGAACAGTGCGACGGGAAACAAAGAATTTTACTTTGGATAATTACGGACGAAAGTCAGTGTTTGCAAGTTTTCTGCCCGGAATCAGTGGGATAAAGGGAATCCCCCTCTGGTGTAATTATGTGAATAGAGGACAGGCGGTAGTCAGCTTTGGAGTGGAGGATAAAGACCATGCCATCATGGAATTTTATCCTGCCCACCAGGCGTACCAGAATGTAAAGCTGACGGGTTTCCGTACTTTCCTGCGCCTGGACGGACAGTATGTGGAGATGTTTGCGGACGTGCAGGTTCCCCACAGCATGACGATTGGAAGAAATTTTCTGGAAATCCATGAGCAGAATACGCCTGTGGGCATGAACATGGATGTGACCTATTTTACTCTGCCCACGGAACGGATTGGCGGACTGGTGCGCAGAGTGGTTTTGACAAATGTTTCTTCCGGGGAGAAACATATAGAAATGCTGGACGGTATGCCGGCGCTGGTTCCTTACGGTGTGGATTCATGGTCCCTTAAGAATATGGGGCAGACCATCAAGGCATGGATGCAGGTGGAAAATGTAGAGAACAGGGTTCCTTATTTTAAATCCCGCGCCAGCTCTGACGATACGGCTGCGGTGACCGCAGTGAAGGGCGGTAATTTTTCTTTTGCGGTGGATGAGCAGGGAAAGCTTCTGAGACCCGTAGTGGACCCGGAAGTGATATTTTCCTATGACAATTCCCTGCAGACGCCGGTAAATTTCAGGCAGAATGGTCTGGAAGCGGTGTATGCCACAGAGCAGGTGCTGTCCAACCAGTATCCCTGCAGCTTTTATGGAGTTTCCAGAAAGCTGGGGGCAGGTGGCACTATCACTTTATATGAACTGATTGGGCAGGTGGCGGACAAAGAAATTTTGGCAGATTATCTTGCGGACAAGCCGGACGCGGAATATTTTGAGAAAAAATTTGCGGAGGCAGTTTCCCTGACGGAAGATTTGTGCAAGGTGATTGCTACCAGAACGGGCAATGCAGATTTTGATGAATACTGTAGTTATACTTATATGGACAATGTGCTCCGCGGAGGTTATCCGCTTGCGATGCCGGGCAATAAAGTATTCTATGTCTATTCCCGGAAGCACGGAGATTTGGAGAGAGATTACAATTTCTTCCGTATGCTGCCTGAGTTTTATTCCCAGGGAAACGGTAATTTCCGGGATGTCAATCAGAATCGCCGTATGGATAGTTTTTTTACTCCTTATGTGGGAAGAGAAAATATCAAGAGGTTTTATGGGTTGATTCAGTTGGACGGTTACAATCCGCTGGCAATTGGACAGATGACATATACGTTGTCTGAGGAAGCGGTGGAGGGGATTTTTGATTCCTGCAGTCAGGAGCAGAAGGAGGAGCTGATGGTTTCCCTCACAACTCCTTTTACTCCGGGTGCATTTTACCGCAAACTGGATGAGCTGGGTATCCGGGAGGCAGAGCGTCAGGATGGCTACTTTGCCCAGATGATGGAGATGGCGCAGGGCAATCTCAATGCGGATTTCGGAGAAGGCTACTGGTCTGACCACTGGACATATAATCTGGATTTGGTGGAGAGTTATCTGGAAGTATATCCGGAAAAAGAAGCAGAACTTCTTATGGAGAAGGACTATTCCTATTTCTGCTGCCAGGTGCCGATTCTGCCGCGCAGCAAACGTTATGTGAATACGGACAATGGTATCAGACAATATCATTTTCTGGACGAGACGCACAGAAAAAACGACGATGAAAAGCTGGTACGCGCCCAGTATGGGCAGGGAGAAGTAATCAGGGTAAGTCTGCTGGAGAAGCTGCTTGTTTTGAATGCCACAAAATACGCGGCATTGGATGCCTACGGCATGGGCGTGGAAATGGAGGGCGGCAAACCGGGCTGGTATGATGCACTGAACGGACTTCCGGGACTGTTTGGTTCTTCCATGGCGGAAACCTATGAGCTTGCCAGAAATCTGGAGTATACCATCCGTGCCCTTGCAAAATGTCCGGACACCATTGAGCTGACAAAGGAAGTGGCAGAATACCTGCAGGCGCTGGATACGATTACATTGATTCACAAAAATGAAATTGTGCGGGATAAAGAACTGCTGGAGTTCTGGAACAGGCGCAATGAAGTGAAAGAGGCTTATGAGCTGAAAACTTTCCAGGGTATCAGCGGAGAGTGCGTGGAACTGGAAAATACCAGACTGGTGGATATTTTGCAGAATCTGCTGGAAACGGTGAAATGCGGAATCTGCAAAGCCGTGTCCATGGGAGACGGAATTGCGCCCACCTATTTTACTTATGAGGTGGAAAATTATACAGAAACCAGGGACGGTATTGTTCCGGAACATTTTGGTCTGGGCAGGGTGCCCTGTTTCCTGGAAGGGCCTGTCAGATATCTGAAATTAACCATGGATAAGGATAAAAAACTTGCCATGTACCAAAAAGTCAGGGCAAGTGAGCTTTATGACAGACAGCTTGGCATGTATAAAGTGAACGCTTCTCTGGAAAATGCCTCTTTTGAACTGGGACGTGCCAGAGCATTTACCCCCGGATGGCTGGAAAACGAATCCATATGGCTTCATATGGAATATAAATACCTGCTGGAGCTTTTGAAATCCGGTCTGTATCAGGAATACCTTGCAGACTTTGTGCAGATGGCTGTGCCTTTTCAGAATCCTGACAGATATGGGAGAAGTATTTACGAAAACTCTTCTTTTATCGCCAGCAGCAGGAATCCCGATACCGCCTGCCATGGGAAAGGATTTGTGGCGAGACTCAGCGGTTCTACGGTGGAATTTCTGCAGATGTGGAAGCTGATGATGTTTGGAAAAAATACCTTTGTGGAAAAAAAGAGCGGGCTTCTGTTACAGTTTGAGCCGACGTTGCCCGCCTGCCTTATCGGGGAGGACGGTATGGTGGAGACTACATTTATGGGCAGTACCAGAATAGTTTACCATTTTGCCGACAGAAAGGATTATTTTCCGGGCAGTTATCAAGTCAGGGAAATTGTAATGCAGTATCACGATGGAAGCGTATACCGCACAGCCAATTCTTTTGTGTCCAGTCTGGCGGCTGTGGATGTGAGGGAAGGTAAAGTGGAAGCTATTGATGTGCATATAGAGTAGGACAGGAGTGGGGAGTGGGGTTTGACTCTGTGCCGCCCCACGCCCTCGGAACATAGTTATTCCTATTCAGGCACGCTCTCGCTTGGATAAAAACGTAGCGGACACATAAGGCACCAGAGTACGGTGCCTAAGTGCCGACGTTTTTATACAGCCTTCATAGGAACAACTATGTTCCGAGGGTGTGGGGCGGCGCAGAGTCAAACCTTTACAGAAAGAAAATAGAAGAAAATAAAAAGGATATCTTTGCAGGATATCTTTTTTATGTTACAATGGAAAAAAGGTGTAAAAACGTTTTAATAATAGGCAGAGTTTAGGTATGACAGATGCCGGATTATGAAAAAGAGAAGGAGAAAAACTATGAATCAGACAAGGGCTACGATAGTGACAACAAATATGGCGGAAAACAAATATTGGGAAGAGAGCGCTGCAGCGCTGGAGCAGATGGGTGACTGTATGCACGTGGTAAATATTTTTCCTGATTTGCTGGAGCAGGAAGTGGAAGGCTTCGGCGGTGCTTTTACCGAGGCATCTGCCCATACTTATGCTTCTCTCACCGATGAGGCAAAGCGCACAGTAATAGAAGGCTATTTTGGACAAAATGGTCTCCGCTATAATATGGGACGGATTCCCATTCATAGCTGTGACTTTGGTCTGGGAAACTATACTTATATTGAAGAGGGTGACAAGGAATTAAAAACCTTTGATATCTCCCGTGATGAGGCGGAGGTTCTGCCGTTTATCCGAGCAGCTCTGGAGGAGGCTCCTGCGGGAATGCAGTTTTTGGTTTCTCCCTGGTCTCCGCCTGCTTTCATGAAAGACAATAAAGAAATGAATCATGGCGGTAAGCTTTTGGATGAGTACAAAGAGAGCTGGGCAAATTATTATGTGAAATTCATTAAAGCATACAGAGAACAGGGAATTGACATCCGCTATCTGACAGTCCAGAACGAGCCGATGGCAGTACAGACATGGGATTCCTGCATTTACCTGCCTGCCGAGGAGGGTGGATTTGCAGTGAACTATCTGGTGCCTGCCCTGCGCGCTGCCGGTCTGGATGATATTGAGGTGTTTATCTGGGACCACAATAAAGAAGCAATGTACCAGCGTGTAAAAGAGACCTTTGCGGTGGACGGTGTGCGGGAATGTGTGAGAGGCGTTGCCATCCACTGGTATACGGGAGACCATTTTGATGCCATCAGCGCAGTGAAAAAAGCTTTTCCGGAACAGAAGATTTTCTTCACGGAAGGCTGTGTGGAATATTCCAGGTTCGCTGATTCCGGTGAAACCAAAAAGGCGGAAATGTATGCCCATGACATGCTGGGAGATTTGAAAGCAGGCTGCAACGCATTTCTGGACTGGAATCTTCTGCTGGATGAAAAAGGCGGTCCCAATCATGTGGGAAATTTCTGTGCCGCACCTATGATGGCAGACGGAAAAGGCGGTGTGGAAAAACGTTTGAGCTATTATTATATAGGACATTTCAGCCGCTATATCGGTAAGGGCGCCCGCCGTATGATGACATCCTCCTATACGGATAAAATAGAGCCACTTGCATTTTTGAATAAAGACGGAAGTAAAACTATAGTAATGTTGAACAAAACAGACGAGGAAGTGGAAGTGACCCTTTGTGAAAATCAACATGGATTGTCTGTAAAAATGGCTCCTCACAGCATCGTTACGGTAATTTTAACCAAATAGGACATGGAAACATAAAAAAATGACACCTAAAATAAAAATTGGGTATTAAAGTGCTTGTCAGAACAAAATATAATGTCTTTAAACAAACACGAGTGGTATGCCCGACAGGGTGAGTCCATTACAAAAAAAGGAGGATTTCATTATGAAATTGAAGAAAGTAACAGCGCTCGTACTTGCTGGTCTTATGACTGCTTCTCTGGCAGCATGTGGTGACAACACAACGCCAGATACACCTAATGACACACCTACAAGTGGCGAGCAGGAAACACCTGAAGAGGGTGGAGAGGAAACACCTGAAGAGGGTGGAGAGGAAACACCTGCTGAACTCAGCGGAACACTGACCATCTGGACTCTGGCTAAAGACCTGGAGACTTTTGGTGAGGAGTTTGCATCAAAGAATCCTAACGTAACTGTTAATACAACTGTTATCGCACCTGAGGATTATCCTACCAAGGTGGATGCAGCTATCGGCGGCGGCGACTCCAGCGTGGATATCATCGTTGGTGAGCCTCAGATGCTTCAGTCCATGTATGAGGCTGGTTATTTTGAAGATTTGAACCAGGCTCCTTACAACGCTCAGGACTATGCAGACCAGATTGTTGATTATGTATGGGAAGTAGGTCAGGATGCTGACGGTATCCAGAGAACAATCTCTTATCAGATTACTCCTGCAGGCTTCTATTACAGAAGAGACATCGCTCAGACCGTATTCGGTACTGACGACCCTGCTGAAATTGGCAAGAAATTTGCTGATTACGCAACTATTCTTGAGACTGCTGAGACTCTGAAACAGGCTGGTTACAAGATTTTCGCTTCCGATGCTGAGACCAACTACTTCTCCGGCGACAGCGCTTGGGTTGTTGATGGCAAGCTGAATGTTTCCCAGTCCAGATATGACTATATGGATATGTGTGTTGCATTATACCAGAATGAGTACACAGCATTTGCTAACCAGTGGACAGCTCCCTGGTATCAGGCAATGAGCGGCCCTGTTCCTGTACTTAACGCAGAGGTTGCAGGCGGTGTATGGGATACTGACGAAGATGGTAATGCTCTTCTGAATGTATGGGATGCTGAAAACTTCAACGCTAACGTAGAGAACTACTCCGATACAGAGGCTGAGGTATTCGCTTATGGTCTTCCTGCATGGGGCGTACTGACTCTGAGAGACAACGTTGGTGAGACTTCCGGTAAATGGGGTGTTTGCTCCGGACCTGCTTATGGTTTCGGCGGCGGTACTTTCATCGGTATCAGCTCCCTGTCCCAGAACAAAGAGCTCGCTTGGGAGTTCCTGAAATGGGTATGCCTGAACGAAGAGACTGCTGACTGGTGGATTGAGAAATCCGAAGGTGATACCGTATCTCTTATCTCTGCTTTGAACAAACATGCTGATGATGAGAACGCTACTTACGGCGGACAGAAGCTGTATGCTTTCTGGTTAGAGCAGGCTGAAGGTATTGATTACTCCAAAGTTACCCAGTACGATAAAGTTATCGGTGATGCTTGGGGCAACGCAGTTACTGCTGTAAAACAGAATCTTTCTTCCAAGGAAGATGCAATTAATGAGTTCTATGATTCTGTAGCTGCTACCTATCCTGATTTGGTTATCGAGAGATAATAAAAGCCTGAGGCTTTAAGCTATAGTACTTTTACGGAGTGAAGGGCCATAAACCCTTCGCTCTGATTTTCGCAAGAGATTTTCTTGCGTGTGGTGCACCAAAGTATCAAATAAAAAACCACCAATGGGGGTAGATGTATGGCTGGAACGAAAACATTAACTAAAAAGAAGAAAATGAGGAATGTCAATAATGCAGCGTATTTGTTTATACTGCCGTTTGTTATTGTTTTCCTGATTTTCAACGTGTATCCCGTTATCCGTACTTTACAGTTCAGTTTCTTTGACTATAAAGGTTTTGGAGATTTGGATACTTTTGTAGGACTTAAAAACTTTATTCGTGTATTCCAGGATAAGTATTTCTGGAAAGCGCTGGTGAACACACTTGTAATCTGGGTTCCCAACATTGTATTACAGTTGTCACTTGCATTTTTATTAACTATTATTTTCAGTGATATGAAGTATAGGATTAAGGGTCTGGCAGTATTCCGTGCAGTATATTATTTACCCAATATTATTGCGGCAACTTCCATCGCATTCTTATTCCAGACTCTGTTAGACTGGAGATACGGTTCCGTCAATATTGGACTTAGAGCAATAGGCCTGGTGAAAGGAACCCCTATAGACTGGCTGGGAAGCGGTACTGTTATGGCAAATCTGCCGGGAGGCGACAAGCTTTATTGGGCACCTTTTGTAATTGCAATTATCAGTGCATGGCAGTGGTTTGGCAACTCTTTTATTATGCTGATGGCGGGTGTTCAGGGTATCAATAAGGATTACTTTGAGGCGGCTTCCATTGATGGCGCCGGACGCTGGAAGCAGTTTACCAAGATTACGCTTCCTCTGTTAAAGCCGATTATGTTGTATGTTTCCATTACATCTTTCATCGGTGGTCTGCAGATGTTTGACCTGCCTTTCCTGATGGGTACAATAAATGGTAATCCTCAGGGTAAGACACAGACTATGATTATGTACTTATACAAGTTTGGATTTACTACCAGACCGAAGCAGGTTGGATATGCATCTGCAATCGCATATGTTATATTCTTCTTGATTCTCATTGTATCTGTTATACAGTTTAAAGTTATGGGAAATAAGGAGGACTAAGCGATGGCAACTAATATTAAAAAGGCAATAATTTATATCTGTTTAATCATTTTGGCAGTTACTTGTATGCTTCCTTTTATACTGATGCTTGTAAATGCTACAAGAAGTGGTGCAGAGATTGCGAGGTCCTTTACTTTCATTCCGAGTACACATTTGAAAGAGAACTGGGACACAGTATTTGATTATTTTAACTTGTTCCTTGGTTTCTGGAACAGTTTAAAAGTTGCAATTCCTGCAACCATTCTCGGTGCATATTTCTCGGCATTGACTGCATATGCGCTGGCTGTTTATAAATTTAAGGGTCGCAGCATAATCTTTTATGTATGTGTCATCTTTATGATGATTCCCGGTCAGTTGGGACTGATTGGTTTTTACAATCTGGTATCTGCACTGCACCTGCTGGATTCCTACATTCCTTTGATTATTCCGGCGATTGCAGCACCTGGTACAGTATTCTTCTTAAGACAGTACATTTTGTCCGTACTTCCGATGTCTCTGTTAGAGGCTGGTCGTATTGACGGTGCCGGAGAACTTCATATGTTCCATAAGATTGTAATGCCCATTATGCTTCCTGGTATTGCAACCATGGCAATCGGTGGATTTATCGGCAACTGGAACTCCTACCTTGTTCCGTTGGTATTATTGAACACCAGAGAGAAATTTACTTTACCTGTAATGGTATCTTCCCTGAGTGCATCTACAGATATTAATAAGAACCAGGGTGCTAAATATCTGGCGGTAGCGATTTCCGTTATTCCTATCTGTATCGTATTCTGCTTCTGTTCTAAATACATTATTAGCAGTATCTCTGCAGGTAGTGTTAAGGAGTAATTTACAACTGTATATTGAACTTGAAGGGAGGATTCCCTTTTAGAATAAAACACTGGTGTGTTCCATTGTATTGTGGACACATCAGTGTTTTTTCGCAGTAATAACAATAATCAAATCCCCCGCAGCAAGCTGCGGGGGATTTGACCCTCGTGGCATTTTGAAATAATTGTTGACGGAAACATTG
>CAZRZM010000019.1:27687-27968 GCA_964604575.1 uncultured Acetatifactor sp. | reverse complement strand
GAGAATAAGCGCATCACCGAATTTGAGGAGAAACCGGAGCATCCCAGGAGCAATCTGGCAAGTATGGGCATTTATATTTTTAACTGGAAAACCCTGAAGGAGGCACTGGTTGCCATGGCAGACCAGCCGGCGCTTGATTTTGGAAAACATGTGATTCCCTATTGTCATGACAAAGGTGCGCCTCTATATGCATATGAATTTACCGGATACTGGAAGGATGTGGGAACCCTGCATTCTTATTGGGAAGCCAATATGGAACTGATTGATATTGTTCCGGAATT
>CAZRZM010000019.1:23310-27677 GCA_964604575.1 uncultured Acetatifactor sp. | reverse complement strand
TAATCTTTATGAAGAATACTGGAAAATATATACCAAGAGTGAGATTCAGCCGCCCCAGTACATTGCAGACGACAGTGTGGTGGAACGCAGTATCATTGGGGAGGGAACGGATGTCTATGGTGAGGTATACAATTCCGTTATCGGATGTGGTGTCACCATCGGCAAAGGTACCGTGGTGCGGGATTCCATTATTATGAACCAGACCCAGATAGGCGACAACTGCGTATTGGACAAGGCGATTATAGCCGAAAACGTCCAGATTGGCAGTCAGGTCAGACTGGGTGTGGGCGATGAAGCAGAGAATGACACGGCGCCGCATATTTATAACCATGGAATTGTTACAATTGGTGAAAAAAGTGTGATTCCCGACGGTATCACAGTAGGCAAGAACTCCGTAATCTTTGGAGCAACTACGGCTGCTGATTATGTAGATTCCTGTCTTGCAGGTGGCAAAACATTAATTAAGGCAGGTGAAGAATAGTGAGAGCGATTGGAATTATTTTGGCAGGTGGTAATAACCACAGAATGAGGGAATTGTCGCAGAAGAGGGCGATATGTGCAATGCCCATCGCAGGCAGCTATAGAAGTATTGACTTTACACTGAGTAATATGTCCAACTCTCATATCCAGAAGGTTGCCGTATTTACGCAGTACAATGCGAGAAGTTTAAATGAGCATCTCAATTCCTCCAAATGGTGGGATTTTGGACGTAAGCAGGGAGGACTGTATGTTTTTACCCCGGCGGTAACGGCTGACAACAGTAACTGGTACAGAGGCACAGCGGATGCCATCTACCAGAATCTGAATTTTCTGAAAAACAGTCATGAGCCTTATGTGGTTATCGCATCCGGTGATGGCGTGTATAAGATGGATTTTAACAAGGTGCTGGAATACCATATCGAAAAGAAAGCGGATATTACGGTAGTATGCCGCGATATGGGACAGGGTGCTAACGTGGACAGGTTTGGTACAGTACACATGAATGAGGATTTCCGTATTGAAGAGTTTGAGGAGAAGCCTCTACAGGCAAAGACCAATACTATATCCTGCGGTATCTATGTAGTACGTCGCCGCCAGCTCATTGAGATGATTGAAAAATGTGCGGAAGAAGACCGTTATGACTTTGTGAAAGATATCCTGATTCGCTATAAGGATGTAAAAAGGATTTATGGATACAAGATAACGGATTATTGGAGAAATATTGCATCAGTTGAGGATTATTTTAATACCAACATGGATTTTCTGAAGCCCGATGTGCGCAATTATTTCTTCAAACAGTATCCTGATATTTATTCCAAAGTAGATGACCTGCCACCTGCTAAATACAATGTAGGGGCAAAAGTCAAAAACAGTCTGATATCCAGCGGATGTATTGTAAACGGTACGGTGGAAAACTCAGTCATATTTAAGAAAAGTTATATTGGGAATAACTGTGTGATTAAGAATTCCATTATTTTGAATGATGTATATATTGGGGACAACACTTATATTGAGAATTGTATTGTGGAAAGCCGCGATACCATCAGGGCAAATTCCCATTTTGTAGGTGAGGACGGAATTAAAATCGTGGTGGAACGCAATGAGAGGTATTCAATGTAGCAAAGTAAAACTATAAGCTAAGGGGGCAGCACATATGCAGATTACAGATGTACGTGTTCGCATGATTACAAAAGAAGGTAAGATGAAAGCAATCGTATCCATAACTTTGGATGATGAGTTTGTAGTGCATGATATTAAGGTTATTGAAGGCGACAAGGGGTTATTTATTGCGATGCCCAGCAAAAAAGCGGCTGATGGCGAATACCGCGATATCGCCCATCCCATTAATTCCTCCACCAGAGAGAATATCCAGAGAATTATTCTGGAAAGCTATGAGAAAGCTCTGCAGGAGGCACAGGAAACGGTTTAAAAAGGAAAGAATAGCAAAAAATTGGAAAGGCACCCTCGCAGCAGGGTGTCTTTTCTGCGGTATGGGTGGGACGGCAGGGCGCACAGTTATATTTTTTAAGCCCCCTCACAGCACCGACTCTACAAACTTTTTGACTTTACACCGAAAAAACAACATGCTAAACTGTTTAAAGCACTTTAAAAGTATTGTCATTGAGGAGAAATTTCAAAAATGTATATCATAGCAGGGCTGGGCAATCCCGGAAAAGAATATGGAAACACCAGGCATAATATCGGTTTCGATGTAATAGACAAATTAGCAGAGCAGGAAAATATTGCCATTTTAGAGAAAAAGCATAAGGCGCTGGCAGGAAAGGGGTATGTGGCAGGTCAGAAATGTATTCTTGCCAAACCGCAGACTTTCATGAACCTCAGTGGGGAGAGTGTGCGGGAGCTTGTTGATTATTATAAGGTGGATGAGAAGGCGGAGTTAATCGTTGTGTCAGACGACATCAGTCTGGATGTGGCACAGATTCGCGTCCGCAAAAAAGGAAGCGCCGGAGGACATAATGGACTGAAAAATATCATCGCCCATCTGGGACATGATAATTTTATGCGTATTAAAATGGGTGTGGGTGAGAAACCTAAGGGTTACGATTTGGCGGATTATGTGCTGGGACATTTTTCCAAACAGGAGAGGGCACTGATGGATGAGGCGGTACTGCGCGCCACGGATGCTGTCCGTATGATTCTGACTCAGGATGTGGATGCTGCCATGAACGAATATAATCGAAAGGTAAAGGATTGAAAAATTGAATGCATTACTTGCTCCTTTAAAAGAGCTGGCGGAATATGGGCAGATGCAGGATACTCTGAGAAAAGGGCAGGGTTCCATTGCACTGACCGGGTGTGTGGATTCCCAGAAACTGCATATGATATATGGACTGGGCGATGGCTTGAAATACAAAGTCATCGTTACTTATAGTGAGCTGAAAGCCAAGGAGCTGTACGAGGAATATAAATTTTATGACAGAAACGTCATGTTCTATCCGGCGAAAGATTTGATTTTTTTTCAGGCGGATATTCATGGAAACCAGTTAGTGCGTGAGAGGATCCGTACACTGCGCAGGATTGTGGAGCGCAAGCCCACTACCATTGTAACCACTTATGCGGCATTAATGACGCCTCAGGTGCTGTGGGGGGAACAGGATATTATCCGGGTGCATAGAGGAGGTACGCTGGATGAAGCGGCCCTGGCGACGCGGTTGGTGGCGATGGGATATGAGAAGAATTATCAGGTGGAAAGCCCCGGTCAGTTTTCCATTCGCGGAGGGATTGTGGATATTTTTGATTTGACCGAAGAGAATCCCTGCCGCATAGAACTGTGGGGCGATGAAGTGGATTCTATCCGCAGTTTTGACATTTTAAGCCAGCGCTCTATTGAAAAACTGGAAAGCATCCGTATCTATCCTGCTACTGAGTTTGTACTGGAAGAGGAGCACATTCGCGCAGGGATGGTGAAAATAGAAAAAGAAGCAGACAGGCAGGAAAAGTATTTCCGGGATTTGCATAAGCCGGAGGAGGCAGCAAGGATTGCAGTCCAGGTGAGGGAACTGAAAGAACAACTGCTGGAGCTGCAGAGCAAGACCAATCTGGAGGGATATATCCGCTTTTTTTATGACAATACAGTCACCCTTCCGGAAATTCTGCTCCATCTGGAGACGAAAACCATATTTTTTGTGGATGAACCAATGCGCATCCGGGAGGAAGCCGATGCCGTGGAGATGGAATTTCGGGAAAGTATGTCCCAACGTGTGGAAAAGGGGTATATCCTGCCGGGACAGATGGATATTCTCTATACCGGAGAGCAGGTGGCAGCCAGAATGTTTGCGGGGAGTGTGGTTACGCTTGCCACCATGGATGGAAAAGCGGGTTATTTAAAAACGCAGAAGAAGTATGACATAAATGTCAGAAATGTCGCTCCCTATCACAACAGCTTTGAAACACTGGTGAAAGATTTAAAACAGTACCGCAGGAAAGGATATCGGGTGTTACTTTTATCCGGTTCCCGAACCCGCGCCAAAAGACTGGCGGAAGATTTGCGGGAGCAGGAGATAAGTGGTGTTTACACCGAAGACCCCATGCGGGAGGTGCTGCCTGGGGAAGTGTTGACTTATTATGGGCATGTGGCTAAGGGATTTGAATATCCCATGCTCAAATTTGTAGTGCTTTCCGAAAGTGATATATTTGGCGCAGAAAAGAAAAAGAAGAAAAAACGAAAAGTTTACCAGGGACAGAAAATTAATGATTTCAACGAACTTCAGGTAGGGGATTATGTGGTGCATGAAACCCATGGACTTGGCATATACATGGGTATTGAGAAGGTTGAGATGGAAAAAGTGGTAAAAGACTACATCAAGATTGCCTACCGGGACGGCGGTAATCTGTATGTGCTTGCCACCGGACTGGATGTAATCCAA
>CAZRZM010000019.1:0-23300 GCA_964604575.1 uncultured Acetatifactor sp. | reverse complement strand
GATAATCGGCCTGCAGCTCTATATAACAATCGGAAAAGTCAGACTGCAGCAATGAAATTCCTAAACCGCCTCCATTGACATAGCGCTGCGGAATTTCGTATTGTCCCAATTCATTACGAAAATATGCTTCCGCAGATGCAAAAACACCAAAGCTGAACAAGCTGGGCACGAAAGAGTGGGAGCGCACCAAAACAAAAGTCCGAACTGCGGTAAATGAAGTGGCTAAGGACCTGGTGGAACTCTACGCCCTGCGCCAGCAGTCCCAGGGCTACCAGTATGGCGCAGATACGGTATGGCAGAAGGAATTTGAGGAAATGTTTCCCTTTGAGGAGACAGAGGACCAGCTTGCGGCTATTGCAGATACCAAGGCAGATATGGAAAGCCGCAAAATAATGGACAGACTTATCTGTGGGGACGTGGGATACGGCAAGACCGAGATTGCCATCCGTGCAGCTTTCAAGGCAGTGCAGGAGGGAAAACAAGTAGTATATCTGGTGCCCACCACCATTCTGGCACAGCAGCATTACACTACCTTTACCCAGCGAATGAAAGACTTTCCCATCCGTGTGGACCTGATGAGCCGTTTCCGGACTCCCTCAGAGCAGAAAAAGACGGTGGCGGACCTGCAGAAAGGTATGGTGGATATCGTTATCGGTACCCACAGAGTTCTTTCCGATGATGTAAAATTTAAGGATTTGGGACTGCTTGTAATTGACGAGGAGCAGCGTTTTGGCGTGAGCCATAAAGAAAAAATAAAAAAATTAAAAGAAAATGTGGATGTTTTGACGCTCACCGCAACACCCATTCCCCGGACCCTGCATATGAGCCTGATTGGAATCCGGGATATGAGCGTTTTGGAGGAGGCCCCGAACGACCGACTGCCTATACAGACCTTTGTGTGCGAGTATAATGAAGAAATGGTGCGTGAAGCCATTGTGCGTGAACTGGCGAGAGGCGGTCAGGTATATTATGTCTATAACAGGGTGAATAATATTGCGGATATTGCCGCAGCCATTGCAAAGCTGGTGCCGGAGGCAAATGTGGCATTTGCCCATGGACAGATGAGAGAGCATGAACTGGAGCGCATTATGTACGATTTTATTGCAGGAGACATTGATGTGCTGGTATCCACCACTATTATAGAAACAGGACTGGATATTTCCAACGTAAATACCATGATTATTCATGATTCGGATAATCTGGGTCTGTCCCAGCTTTACCAGCTCAGAGGGCGTGTGGGGCGTTCCAGCCGTACTGCATATGCCTTTTTAATGTACAAGAGGGACAAAATGCTGAAAGAAGTGGCAGAAAAACGACTGGCGGCTATCCGGGAATTTACGGATTTGGGCAGTGGCTTCAAAATTGCCATGCGGGATTTGGAAATCCGCGGCGCCGGCAATCTGCTGGGTGTGAGACAGCATGGCCACATGGAGGCGGTTGGATATGACATGTACTGCAAGATGCTCAACGAAGCGGTCCGCAGTCTGAAAGGAATCCCCACGTTGGAAGATTTTGCCACAGTGATTGATTTGGATGTGGATGCCTATATTCCCGGCAGTTATATTGTCAATGAAGTGCAGAAGCTGGATATTTACAAAAGAATTGCAGGCATTGAGAATGAAAAGGAACGTGATGATATGCGGGATGAACTCATGGATCGTTTTGGCGAAATTCCGGGGTCCGTGGATAATCTGCTGCGCATTGCACTGATTCGGGTGGCAGCCCATGGACTTTACATGACAGAAATAAAAGGGAAAAATGAACGCATTCTGTTTACCTTCCGTCCTGATGCCGCCATTGACCCGGCGCGTATACCGGGGCTTCTGGGGCGGTATGGACAGAGTTTGAGTTTTACCGCGTATGGCAATCCTTTTTTCACCTATAAATATAAGAAAACCGGACTGGTAGAAACGGACGCGGAGCTGCTGCTGACAAAAACAGAGGAACTGCTGGAACAGATGCAAAGACTGTTTTTGGAATAAATGTTAAGTTTTAGGGAAGTTGTGACGAAATATGAAGTCGCGGTACTTTAGTCATATGTTTTTGCAGGTAATATTAGGAATTACTCTTGTCAGGAGAGCAAAAAAAGAGTAAAATGTTAATACAATCAGCCAAATAAAACAAAACATAGAAACAAATTATTAACAAAGAGTATTATTTTTTTAAAAAGGGACAGAGGAGTCAGATATGGATTTTATTCGGAAAAAGATGAGGCTGGGTGACATCCTTATCAATGATGGTACTATTCAGGAAGCGCAGCTTGCCAAGGCGCTGGCTGCCCAGAAGGGGAGCGGTAAGAGACTGGGTGAAGTGCTGGTGGACTCCGGCATACTTACAGAGGAAGAGATTGCCCATGCACTGAGCCGGCAGATGGGACTGGATTTTATTGAACTTCGGGAAGTACATATTCCTACGAAAATTTTGAAACTGGTTCCGGATAACGTTCTGCGTAAAAACAGAGTGCTTCCGTTTGAATTTGATAAAAATAATGCAGCTGTGCTGCGTGTGGCGATGGTGGACCCGCTGGATATGAATGCAATGGATGATATCGCCATTATCACCAATCTCCAGGTGGAGCCGGTGGTTACTACAACCCGCAGTCTGATGCTTGCCCTGGACCAGTTTTATGGGGAGAAAAACGAAGCGGGAGATGCACTTGCTTCCTTTACCAAAGAGAGAGAACAGCAACGGGAGAGTCTGGATAATACCAGTGAGGATGATATCAACAGTTCCCCTATTGTAATTCTCGTTAAAGAGATGATTGAGAAAGCGGTACGCCAGAGAGCTTCCGATATTCATGTGGAGCCTATGGAGAGACAGGTCCGTGTCCGTTACCGTATTGATGGTACACTGTATGAAAAGGCAACTTACAGCCCCAGTGTGCTGGCGGCAGTATCCGCCCGAATCAAAGTAATCGGCGGTATGGATATTGCAGAGAAGAGAAAACCCCAGGACGGACGTATTACCCAGGTGGTGGACCGCCAGGAATATGATATCCGTGTATCTATTCTTCCCACCGTGTACGGCGAGAAAATAGTTATGCGTCTTACTTCCAAGAATGCGCTGAGCAGGGAGAAAAGCCAGCTTGGTTTCCGACCGGAGGAATTGGTACAGTTCGACCATATTTTGTCCAATCCCCATGGTATCCTGCTGGTTACGGGACCTACCGGTAGTGGTAAATCCACCACTCTGTATACGGCGCTCAGTGAACTGAACAAGGAAGATGTAAATATTATCACTGTTGAAGACCCTGTAGAGGCAAATATTAACGGTATCAACCAGGTACATGTAAACCCGAAGGCAGAGCTTACTTTCGCGTCGGCGCTGCGTTCCATTTTGCGTCAGGATCCGGATATCATTATGATTGGAGAGATTCGAGACGGTGAGACCGCAAGCATTGCAGTGCAGGCGTCCATCACGGGACATCTCGTGGTAAGCACCCTGCATACCAACTCGGCGGCAAGTACCATCACCCGTCTGACGGATATGGGAATTGAGCCTTACCTGATTGCCGATTCCGTAGTCGGCGTTATTGCACAGCGTCTGGTGCGGCGTCTGTGTCCCAAATGTAAGAAGGCACGCCTTGCCACTCCGGAGGAGGCAGAGCTTCTGGCATGCAGACCCGGAGAAAATGTGACAGTTTATGACCCGGTGGGATGCCCTGCCTGCGAGGGAATGGGTTACAAGGGACGAATCGGTGTGTATGAGATTATGGAGATGTCACCGGAGTTAAAGCATATTATCAGCAAGGAAGGCAGAGCGGAGGATATTAAGGCGGAAGCGGTTAAAAGTGGTATGAACACTCTGCGTATGAGTGCCACCAGGCTGGTTCTGGATGGCATTACCTCTATCAATGAGATGATGAAAGTTTCCTTTGATGAATAATCTTAACTCCAGTCAATCTGACGAAAACAAGGCAAGATTAGAAACAAAATCACAAAATATGCAGTAAAGGATGAAAAAGGTAAAGACATTTGAGAACTTTTGTGATAGAATAATGATATGCACACCCCATGAAGTCCGGGACGGATGAGAGTGACCAAGTAACAGAAAGGTATGGATACCCAATATGGCTAATTATGGATATGAAGCGGTGAATAAAGCCGGTAAAACAGTTAGAGGCAGTATTCAGTCGGATTCAGAAGATAAGGCGAGAAAAGACTTAAAGGCGCAGGGACTGATTATCCTGTCGGTGGAAGAACAGAGCGCGCTGAATAAGGATATTAATATTGATATTGGCGGTAAGCCGACACCCAGAGACTTAAGCGTTATGTGCAGGCAGTTCGTGAGCATGACAAAAGCGGGAGTAAGTATTCTGGATGCCCTGAGGATGCTGACGGAGCAGACGGAGAACAAGAAACTCAAAGCGGCGCTTGGGCAGGTCCGTATTGATGTGGAAAAGGGTGAGAATCTGGCAAATGCCATGTCGAAGCACAAGGCATTTCCGGAATTGATGATACATATGGTGGCGGCGGGCGAGGCGTCCGGTAGCCTGGATACAGCGCTGGAACGTATGTCCACTTCTTTCGAACGGTCGGCCAAGACCCAGGCGCTAGTAAAAAAGGCGATGATTTATCCGATTATTCTGATACTTGTAGCGATAGCAGTGGTTATTGTTATGCTGACTTTCGTTATCCCTTCCTATGCTGACATGTTCGCGGATTTGGGAGTGGACCTTCCGGGAATCACGGTGGCGGTTATGAAAGCCAGCGACTTTCTGATAGCGTACTGGTATATTATTATTCCGGCTGTTATAGTGGGTGTCGTAGGAATCAAAGTATTTGCTGGTACTGATTTTGGAAAGCATCTGTTTGCAAGACTTGGGCTTGTGATTCCGGCAGTGAAGAATCTGGTGGTAAAATCTGCTTCTGCTTCCATGGCGCGTACTATGAGTACGTTGCTGGCGTCCGGTGTGCCCCTGACAGATGCGGCGGAGATTGTGAGCAATACCATGACGAATGTATTGTTCAAGGAAGCCATGATGGATGCAAAAAATGAGATTATGATAGGTACGCCCCTTTCTGTTCCCCTGGAGAAGAGCGGTCTGTTTCCCCCGATGGTTTACCAGATGACCCGTATCGGCGAGGAGGCAGGTAATACAGAGGAGATGCTGTCAAAGCTTGCTGACTATTATGACGAGGAAGTGGAGATGGCGGTGGCTTCCCTGATGGCGGCAATGGAGCCCATGATTATTCTGGCTCTGGCGGGCATCGTCGGTGTACTGATAGGAGCAGTATTGGCTCCCATGGGTACAATGTACAGTGCTCTGGATAGTATGTAATTATGAATTAAACATCCTGTTAAGTAGGGGAGGATGTTTAAGATAAAAAATGTTATGAAAAAGGAGAGAGAAAACTATGAAAAAGACAAACAACAAAGGTTTTTCCCTGGTAGAGTTAATCGTTGTAATTGCTATCATGGGCGTATTGATGGTGGTACTGGCACCCCAGTATCTGAAGTTCGTGGAGAAATCCCGTCTGCAGAAAGACAACTCTGCAATTGCAGAAATTGCGAATACAATGAAGACGGCCATGGCTGATGATACCATTGCGACAGCAGTTCAGAATACAGGGGGTCTTGTTAAGCTACAGACCGCTGCTAATGCTGGAAATAAGAAATTTGATTTTACACAGCTTAATGGGACTAATAATATACCTCAAGCGCTGTCGGACGAATTGACGGCTGTACTCGGCGATTCGTTTGAGACAACTTCTACCACTTATAGCAAAGCTGGTGCAATTACATTAGTAATTGAGTATGATACTGGCACAGGTACTTATTTGATAAAAGGTGATAATATTATTGGTAACCAGAAGGATACAACTGGTTCCTCCAGAACTTTCTAATATAAATATAGAAAGAAATGGAAGATACTACTACAAAGCAATAATTACTGCATAGCGGATATTACTATACAGTAATTTTGAAAGGACAAACTTCATGGCGTTGACAATCTTTTATTATATAGTTGTATTCCTCTATGGAATCGTAATCGGTAGCTTCTTAAATGTATGTATCTACCGGATACCAAATAGAGAGAGCATAGCCAGGAAGAGGTCCCACTGTATGAGCTGTGGATATCAGTTGAAATGGTACGATTTGGTTCCGTTATTCAGCTATCTGGTGCTCGGTGGGAAATGTCGCAAATGTAAACAGAAGATTTCCGTTCAGTACCCTTTTGTGGAGGGGCTGAACGGATGTCTCTACATACTTATCTTTTCGGTGTATGGGCTGAGCATGGAAACCCTACTCTACTGCTTGTTGGGCTCGGCATTGATTGTGTTAAGTGTGATTGATTTTCGAACTTTTGAGATTCCACTGGGAATCAATCTTTTTATACTGGCTCTGGGGCTGATTCGTGTAAGTACTGATTATACTAATTGGCTCAGTTATGGAATTGGCCTCCTATCAGTCAGTTTGGTTTTATATTTAATCTTTATAATCACCAAAGGCAGAGGTATCGGCGGCGGTGATGTGAAATTGATGGCAGTATGTGGATTATTGCTTGGCTGGCAGCGTATTATTCTTGCGTTTGCGCTGGGCTGCATTATTGGTTCCATTGTGCATCTGATTCGTATGCGTGTCACGAAGGCTGACCACGTTTTGGCGATGGGTCCCTACTTGTCCGCCGGGGTGATGATTGCGGCACTGTGGGGTGACAGGATGATACAATGGTATTTTAGTGTTTATATGTAATTTTTATTTTAGACTATTCGTATTATGTATTAGTATTGTTTTTGATATTAACATAATTTTTGCATTGATTATAGGCATTAATTAAGATATTTATATTAAGATTTGTATATAACGATTTTTTTTATGGGTACATAAGGTGGAATATAATACCCTGGAGGTTATCTTAGAGGTTACTTGAAGGGTGTTTTAGATAAAAGCCAAAGGAGGAGAGACTGTGGCTAGGGTTATAAGTATAGAAATAGGTCAGGCATTAACCAAAATCTGTGTCATGAACTACAAGGAGAAGAATCCGCGTGTGTATAAGAGTATTACCATTGAAACTCCCAATGGAGTTATTTCAGATGGTATGCTGAACCCGCGGGAATCTTATGTGCAGTTACTGAGGGATACCTTTGCGAAGAACAAAATTAAAGAGAAACGTCTGGTATTCTCAATCGCGTCCAATAGGATTGCAAGCCGTGAGGTTACCATTCCCTATGTAAATCCCAAACGTATCAGTGAAGTGCTTCATGCAAATGCAGAAGAATATTTTCCGGTGGATTTGTCGGAATACCGTATTGCACATACGGTATTGGGTGTACTGGGTGAAGGAAAGGATAGAAGCTATAAGGTATTGGTACTGGCAGTTCCTGAACAGATTCTGGAAGGCTATTTTGATATTGCCCGAATGCTGGGCATGGAGATTTCCTCCATTGATTATGCCGGCAATTCCCTTCTTCAGGCGACTAAGAGAAGCTGTCAGGATGGAACTAATATGATTGTCAAGATTGATGGACATTCCACCATGCTGATGGTTATTTCCGATGGTATCATGACTTCTTTCAGAAGTATTCCCTATGGTGTGAATGAAGTGGTTCGCGCTGTCCAGAAGGGTATTGGCAGCAGCAACTATCTCGGCGCAGTGGAAGAATTACAGAGACATACCTATATTGGCAACTCCCAGTGGGAGGACGTCATAGACCTGGAAGCCATGGAAGATATTGGCAGCGCACTGGAAATGCTGGTAAATGGTATTTCCCGTGTGGTTGATTTTCATAATTCCAAACCGGAGAACACCAATATTGAAAAGGTGATGCTGACGGGCGTCGGCGGTTCCTTTGGCGGTATGAGCGTATTGGTGCAGGAGCGTCTGGGAATTTTTACTGTTCCTTTGGAGAATGTGGAAGGTCTGGTGGTTCCCAGAGAGTTTGTTGATAACACTTTGGGCAATTATGTAGGATGTATTGGTGCATCCATGCAGCCGTTGGATTTGGTTACGGTATTTAAGACGAAAAAGAGTAAGCAGGGCGCTCCCAAGACCGGAGACAATGTGATTGTACCTGCCATGCTTGGCGCGGGCGGTGTGATTATAGGGCTTGCACTGCTTATTATGGCATATATTCCCTATAATGAGGCAAAGTCGGAGAACAGAAGGCTGAATAACAAAGTGCAGCAGTTGCTTCCGGTGGAAGATGTGCGTAATACTTATGTACAGACACAGACCCTCTGGAATCAGGTACATACAATGTATAACATGACTGCCAATGACAATGACCGTCTGGTGGCATTTATTGAGGAACTGGAAGTGAAGATGCCTTCTGAGATAATCGTTTTGTCCATGTCCTCCAATGCGACGGGTGTAACGCTTAATGTTGAGGTTGGCTCCAAACAGGCAGCGGCCAAGGTATTGCAGCAGCTTAGAGATTTTGAGAGTATTTTAGTGCTGGATACAGCAACTGTTACGGATACCAAGGTTGACGGTACCAGCAGACATACTGTAAGTTTTTCGGTCAACTGTGTTTACTCCGGTGTAGTAACTAATATGTTAAATGAAGCGGCAGCCCAGGTTTTGGCGAACCAGAATGTGGAAGCTGCAGAAGCAGAGTAGGGGGCAGTTATGAAGATTACGAAGAAAGAATTGTCAATATTTGCAGCAGCCGTCGGCATTATTTTTGCGGTAGTGATTTATGCTTTGGTATATCTGCCCCGCAATGAGGAAACAGAGGCGTTGGAAGCAGATAACCAGAATCTGCGCACCCGGATTAGCGAGTTGGAACAGATGGCATCCCAGGTGGAACAATATCAGAAAGATACTGTTACTATGATTGTGGATATCAATGATGTTCTCAAGGATTTTCCTGCGGATTCTCTGGAAGAAGATGCTGTTTTGTATGCGGCGGAGCTGGAGGCCCGGAACAGCAGCACTTATATTTCTTCTGTGGGACTGGGAAATCCGGAAATCATATATGAAATCGGACCTACTTCAGTACCGTTGAGTACAGAGGATGAGGTGAACAATGAAACCCGTACCTTCAGACTCTACAGACAGAAAATCACTCTGGCACAACAGTTTACTTACAATGGTATGAAACAGTTCGTGACGGATATTGTGGAGGATGCGGACAGAAGGAATATTGAGACAATAAGCCTTGCATATGATAGGGGGACGGGTATTCTGGTAGGTAATACAGAGATGAATCTGTATACTTTGACCGGAACGGATAAAGAGTATCAGAAGCAGGAAATTGGTGGAATTGGTTTGGGCATTTCCAATATATTCGGAACGATTGAGAGTCCGGTATACACTGAAGAGAACACAGACGGGAGCGCAGAGCAGTAGGAGGCATAAATGAGGCAGTTAAAGGATAATAACAGCGGTCTCAGTTTAATAGAAGTATTGGTGGCTATGATGATTCTTACTATCGTAGTCACTCCTTTTCTGCATTCCTTTTTTGCAACCGCACGCGCCAACAATAAGGCAAAGCAGGTGCATAGGGCGACGACAGTAGCCCAGAGCGTGATGGAAGGAATCAGGGCGGAGGATGTGGAGAATATTGCCGTGCAGTTTAACTATCCGGCGGCAAACTGGCAGATTATGGATTCCTCCAGTATTAATAACGGTAATCTGACAGGGCATGTGGGGGAGCTTACATATGATGCTTCCGCAGGCACTTATAGTGCGGTGACAAAATATGAGGATGTTCCTGTGACCGAGCCGGATAAGAAATCGCTGGTTACTGCCAGCGTATATTCGGAAGATGGCGGCAGCCATGTGGAGTTTCTGCCAAACGGTACAGATAAATATTACTACTTTATGGACAGCGTAAAACAGGACCAGACATCCTATGATGTGCTGGTGCAGTTGGACGGCAAGTCTGCTGATGCACAGCACTTTAATAACCAGAATCTGGTGCAGCTGCCTATATTTGATGAAAAGAAGGATGGTATCTGTATCGAGGAAAAGGCGTATAGGGAGAATGCCTTGAATGCCTGTGATGTGACGGATTTAAGTGGTCTTAGAAGAAGCATTACCATTACTGTGAACCGTACTGCTATCGGTGGATTTGGAGAACAAAGGGTTCGTGTTCTGGCAAAATTCAGTTATACGAACAGAACGGATTCCAGTAAGAATTTTACCAAAGAGATTACTGTTTTTGACAGTGTGGAGTCTGATGGAGAACTTCGTTCTGTTTATCTGTATTACGCTCCTTTGTATCCCACGCGGGCAGAGTATGACAGAATTGAGTATATTAATAATGATAATGTTCCGTTGAATCTGTATATTTTAAAACAGGAATTTGACAATGCAACAGCTTTAAGCAGTAATGCCGTAGAAACAAGCACTGCCAGGGAAGTGGGTTACCAGATGGAACTGCGCCTGAAGTCTAGTGCAGTGACACAATGGGCAGACTGCAAGACTGTGCTCTATACCAATCTTGGTACAGATATGACGAATGGAAACGCTATAGGCTCTCCCCATTTTTCGGTTACTTTTAATGGTACTGAAGATGTGGGGGGGGTAAATAAATTGACATCTGAAGCAACAGACACCAGAGTTTTTAAGCTGTCAGTCAGTATCTATGAAAATGGAGCCAAGACGGCAGGATTTCCCGCAGATAAATTACTTACGACCATAGAAAGCAGTAAATTGGACTAAGCTGAGAGGAGGAGTTATATATGCGTATAAAGAAAGACAATCGCGGTTCGGCGATGATTATTATAATTGTAGTCATTGCGTTTGTCAGTATATTGATATCCACTCTCTACACAGTGGTTACCATGAACCTGCAGATGAAGAGTATCGACCGCAAAGCGAAGAAAAACTTTTATTCTGCAGAGGGTGTGCTGGAGCAGATAAATCTGGGACTGCAGAAAGAAATGTCCGATGTGTCATCTGCTGCTTATGCGGAGATAATGCAGAATTATTCCACAAATGTTCTGGAGGCACAGAAAAGACTCCGGTTTAATACCAGACTAATCGGGGATATGCAGACAAGACTTCAGCAGGCCGGCGACCCGGGTAAATATGATGCGGAGCATCTGAAAAACTATCTGACAGCGGATGTTAAGACAAATACGGTAATTTCATCAAATAGTTACAGCCTGGAGAAAGATGCTGTAAGCAGCAGCCTTGTGTTAAAGGGGGTAGTAGTTACCTATACCGATACAGAAGGCTTTCAGTCCGTTATTGAGACAGATATCCGGGTGAATGCGCCGAACCTTAACTTTATCCAGCCTTCTGATATGCCGGGGGTATTTGAGTATAGTCTGGTTGCCAATAGAAAACTGGAGGGAACCGGAGCTACGGGAAATGTGGAGATTTATGATAATGTCTATGCCGGAAGTGACGGTATTCAATTAAAGGCAGGTGACAGATGGAATTTTAGCAATGCTGCAAGGGTGGTTGCCAAAGGCAGTGTGGATGTTCCCTATATGGCGTCGCTGAATGTGGGAAGCGATACTGATTTATGGACGACAGAGCTGCAGGTGGAGCGGGGCACTGTACGGACAGAGGGCAGAACCTATGTGGCGGATGACCTAATTATGGAAGGCCAGGGCAGTAATGTGACCCTCGCAGGAGAATATTATGGTTATGGCAACGGCACTACCCTGAATGATTCAGGTGTGGCGGAGGGAACAGATGGCAACAGCAGTGCAATCCTGATTAATGGTACAAATTCCACTCTGGACATGACAAATCTAAGAAGATTACTTCTTTCCGGAAGTGCGCAGGTGGCTACGGGCAGTGAGACGTATGACCCGGATTCTCTCAGTGGCATCAAAGTGGAGAATGGAAAAGGTCTGTCGGATACCTTGAATATGGACAGTGTTAAATTTGCAGACGGAACATTCCAAATTACATCTGTCGGCAGAAACTTGTTATGGTGCAGTACGGAGGCACCGAATTATTTTATTAATGCGCGTACAGATACCAATAATGGACAGGGCTGGGAACAGTTTCAACTGATAAACAACAGTGATAATACGGTTTCCTTTAGGGATGGAAATGCGAACAAATATGTGAGTGTGCGTCCGGAGGATTACAGTCTGCGGGCGGCAGCAGATTCCATCGGACCTGCTGAGAAATTTTGGCTGGGTTCTGCCCAGTATGAGAACAAAACAAGATATGTACTGAAAGCCTATATGAATGATAAGTTTGTATCGGTGGACGCTGCTACGGGGCAGTTATATGCAAACCGTGATAAAGTAACAGGGAAAGAACAGCTTTTTGCCTTTGACAGAAGAGGAGTAGTTGTGGAGGAAGAGCCTGAACCGACGGTTACATGGACTTTTGTAAATAATAATGAAGCTTATATTACTTTTGGTGCGGCAAGCTGGTTAACAAGTAAAGACCCTGAGGCAACATTGTATTATAGAACATCGGGAAGTACAGCATATACTCCGGTAGCTATGACAGTGGATACAGCAAAGTATTTTACCTATTACTCACTGAATAATTCAGGTGTATTGTGGGTAAATGCAAAAGTGGATTATTATTTTGTTTACAAAACCCCGAATGGGGAGAAAAAAACACAGGAATATACTTATACCCATGTAAGCGGAGTGGGTAATGTTGGGGGTGAAGGTCTGGCAGGTACAGTAGCAAACCCTAAACTGGCAAATGGTGTATATAATATAGAGGTGCATGATAATAATAAGGATGTGTGGGAAAATGGGTATATTCGTACAGATGACAAAAACGGCAGACCATGGGAACAGGAAGTGAAACGTGACCAGGGCGGTAATGATGATGCACGAATTGTATTAGTGAACAATGAGGACGGAACCGTTTCGTTCCGGTCTAAAAGGAATGGGAAGTATGCCAGTGTACAGACTTCAGGAATTAAGGATTGTATTGTCATGAATGCAGACACTATCGGAGCATATGAAAAATTTACGATAGAGTATGGAGATGAGGGACCTTATTATAGATTAAAATTAAAGCATACCGGACAGTATATATATTTACATAGCTATGGACATGATGATGAGGGTTTTCCGCGATATGTGGTAAATGGTATTTCGTATTACAGACCGCCGATGGTGATGGATTCTTCAGAGAAGATAGCTTCAATGTTCCGCTTTAACTGGCTGGAGTATACCACAGAGAAGGGGCAGATGACAGAGGTTGTAGTTCCCGAGGTTCCCAAGGCAGACCCTATATATGGTATGAGTCGTGATGAGAATCAGGATGATAGGGCGACGGTAACTTTTAGGCTGGGCAATGTAGGTTATACATTAAACGGTGCAACCCTGGTTTACAGTATCAATGGTGGGGCAGATGTCTCAGTGGAAATGCCTGTAAACAATGGTGTGGCTTCTGCTGCTGTCAGCGGTCTGAACCATGGTGCCAGTGTCAATTATTTCATATATTATGTTTGCTCTGATAACACAACAAGAAATATTGCACGTAACATATATGTTCATGAAAGAAAATATGGAGCAGGTTTATCCGGTATAGGAACCAACCAGAATGTGAATCTGGGTGAATCCATCGAGGTCAAGAGTAACCAGATTGCATACCTTATTCCTACAGAATGTATCGGTGTCAATAACGGTGAAACTATATTCGGCCAGAATCCTATGAGTGCGGAAGATTATGCCAGAATGCTGGCATATGATGCGGATGAAGTAAATTATCCGGATTTTGAGATGGTTTCTTTTACCAAGAACATTACGGGGTTGAATAAGACACTCAATGAGTACAGGACTGTGGGAACACAGGGGTATCAGATGGTGTTTTCCCAGATGCCGGGTGGCTCTACCATGGTATATTTCTATGTAGATTTTGATTCTGACAATGCTTCTAAATATTTCAGGGAATATTATCAGGCGCATCAGAGTACCCTGGAAAGTTATATGGGTAATTATGTTAATTCCATTAAAATGAGTAACCGTTTTACCCGTCTGATGCTGGACGGAAATATGGTGTACTCTGACACAGCGACATCGGGGAGAATTAATCTGTATTCCAATGAGGGATATGGCGCAGCTCTGGATGCAGCGCAGCAGAGCGGACTGCAGGAAGAAGAGCTTGGATACATGAAACGGTACAATGCTCTGACAACGAAACTGGTTCTCGATTATGAAAGTCTGTCAGGTGCTGAGAAAACCAGAGATTTATTTGATAATATTGTCAGGGACACTGCATTTGCAGGAATTCCCGATACAGGAACGTTCTATCCGGCGGCGTATGGCAGTGACACTATTTATGCGATGGTAATAGATGGTGATTATGTGTATGACGGTACTGGTAACCAGCAAAAGTTATATTTGATTCTTGCCAATGGCGATGTGCGTGTGAAAGCGGATTACAATGGTATTATTATAGCCAAAGGCACAATTACTATTGATAATGGTGTCAGCAAGATAGCAAGCAACAAAGAGCTTCTGCGCAAAATACTGCAGGCAAAAGTGGATAATACAGACCCGAACTCCAAGAGCATTGTAGAACAGTTTTTTATTAATGGAGAGAATTATGTTCTGGAGCAGGTTGATTCATCCAGCCTGGGAGACAGTGAATACGCAGATTATGCAAGATGTATCTCTTATGAGAACTGGACGAAACGATAATGTGTGGAAATCCGGGAAAGGAGAGCAACATGAAGGGTAAACTGATAGGCAACCAGAAAGGTTTTTCGCTGGTGGAATTGATTGTGGTAATTGCCATTATGGGTATTGTGGCAGTGGGGGGACTGATATCTATGTCCCTGGTATCCGGTCAGAATGCAAAGGGCTGCTGTGAAGAACTGGAGAGTTATATCCAGCAGACACGAATGACGGCAATGAGCAGGGCAGATGCCACACTGAAAATATATACCAAAAGTGATGGTGTTTATGTCAGACTGTCCACTGCCAGTGAAGAAGTCAGGATTGGTAAAGTGGGAATCAGCGCCAGTTATGTGGATACCGGTGGAAATACGGTAAACCTTACTTCGGGGACGGAACTTGAAATTAGTTTTGACAGAAGCTCAGGAGCATTTAAGCCTCTGGGAGGCGGCACAAATTATTGTGATAAGATTGTACTGAAACAGGGAGAACGTATATATACATTAAAAATGATACCACGAACCGGTAAATTCTACAGAGAATAGTTTAGGTGATTTGAATGAAAAAAAATAATTTGGGGTTTTCCTTAGTTGAATTAGTGGCGTCTATCGCTATTCTGGCGATAGCATCCGTTGCCATACTGCATTTTCTGAATACTTCCACAACTCACTATCAAAAAGAGAACAGTGAAGTGGATGTGCAGTATGAGGCACAAATTGCCGCCAATCAGATAACAGATTTTCTCATTGATGCCCAAAAGGGCGTACGCTACACATATGATGCAACCAATGCGGTTCTTTCCGATGCAGATATTCCTAACCTATCTGCGATAAGCAGTAAGGAAATTACAATTTATAATAAGGATGTCTATTACGTTCTTACATGGAAAAAAGCAGATAGGACGCTTCGTTATTCCGATTATACATATAACGCTACGACAAGTACGTGGAGTCTGCGTACAAATACGGTATTGATGGCAGAATATGTTGAGGATTTTGCTGTAGATATGACAAACACAGAACAGAATGGAATAGTAAGATTCAAACTACTGCTAAAAAAAGACAGTGAGTACGAAGTAACCCAGAATGTGACTATCCGCAATAAAGTAAAAGTGAATGCGGCAACAATGGCAGATATATACAACTAATCACGCGGAGAGGAGGAGTTAATTGTGAAGGCTAAAACGGTAAAAAGAATAGCATATGTACTTTCCGCCTGTATGGTGTTCTCGGCAGTTGGTTATGGTGTGCGGCGAAACAGTATGGTAGTGCAGGCAGAAGAGACGCTGTTTGGTATTGAAACGTTAATAGATACCATTCGTGGCAGCGATAGGGAATACACCATTCTGGAACTGGTTCCCAACGGGGAAGCTGCGGAAATCGGTTATCTGATTGGCGGTAATGAGCCTGCGCTTTCGGTACGGAGTGAGTTGACCGGAGAGTGGTCGAGCTGGCAACAGGAGCTAAGTCAGTATACCACGGTTGAGGAAAGAAAAACTTATATTGAAACATTAAAAGGAAAATGGGAGGCTTTTCTTGATATTTATGGTTTTACTCCGGCAGACGCTCCGGTAGGATACAGTGCTTATCAGGAGAGCGAAAGTCCTGGAGAAGGATATCAGCAGTTATCCTTTGCAGAGGAAAGGGCAAAAGGATATTTTGAACCATATGGAAGTAATGACGAATGGAAAGACAAACGCTATGACGTGGGCTTTATTTGTGATGGCATTGCCGGAGATATCGAGTCAGATGAGACGATAATGCAGTATTATTATATGCAGGAGACACAGGTGACGGAAGATATCCTGGCTGCGTTGCAGGATGACGACATGCTTTACATCAAAGAGAGTGATAATAATTATGTGGAGGCGGGAACCTGGGCAGAGATTAGCGCACAGCTGTCTGTTTCGGATGGTGATGCGGATGACAATGGAGGAACCGTATCGGGCAATAACACTGCAAACGATGCAGAGACATCTTCTGAGACGGATACCGCAGCCGGAAGTGTTTCTGACAATGCTGTCAATGTGGACAGTAACGTTTTGCCGGATGCCGGGGACGGTATCGGTGCACTTGCAGAGGATAATGATATTGATATTGATGAAGGAACTGTACCGGACCTTATAGAACAATATAAGGCTATGTTGCCCCAATTGCCTACATATTTTCTGATAGAATATCTTCCACTGCCATTAATGATTCCGGGTGAGGAAGTTCAATTTCCGGCAAGTGTCAGGAGTGATACTCCTGTTTATATAGTGAATGAGAGTTCGATTCGCCTGAATGATAATGGAAAGTATCAGTTTGTGGAGACAGATTTGGAAGAGGGTTATGAATATGTTTTTTCTACAAACAGTGTATACTATAAAGGCGGATTTGAGAATGGGGAATGGTTCCGCAGGTTTGTACTGAATATGGAGGAAAAAGAGCTGGATACTTTTCCCATGAAAGTGATTACACTCACTGTGGAGGAATATAGTGCTCTTGTGGAGAAGAACGGTACAGATGGCGGAGGTATGCCTGAATATGATATGGTGTATATCAATTCGGGATTAGCTGCCACTGGAGCGGTGGGATATGGGGCAGGTGAGAATGATACATATGTAGATTTGTCGCAGAATGCACTGATACGGCTGATTCAGGATATCAGTTCCGGTGAGAAAGCCTGTTTGATGGATGCTTCTATTTTATATGAGAATAATGTGACGACGCGTGATGCTATAAAGAACACCCGTATTTTCTATCTTTGTGCATTGCTGTCCCAGCAGAAGCCGTCCACTTATTTTGATAATGACGGAACTACCAATATTGATGAACTGCTTGCCGGTGTAGTGGAGGATGAGGATAAAAACTTTGTGACAGAGGGTATCTACAGCTATTTTCAGCCAGTGAAGCTGCTCAGTACAGATTTTACTAATCCTTCTATTTATCATGAAGGTGCAGATATAGAACAGCTCCAGCAGGGCTTCAGCGATGTACTTGATGAAATTACGGTGAATAATCTCAGGCGTGAGGCGGATATCTCCGGCGATTTCAAGCCATTGTCCACCAATATTTCCCAGGCGACGGTTATTCGTCATATCATTAACTACAAATACCGGGGAAGTACGGAGCCGAAGGAAACAATCAAGGTATTGGAGATTGAGCCATGTATGTCTGATTATGACGAATCACCTGATTTGACGGAGGAGGAGATAAGGTCATGGATTAATGGCGGGGAGAATGTGAAGAGTATTGAGATAACCCGCATGACGACGGCAGAATTCATTGGCAAAATTGAAGATATAAATGAAATTTATGATTTGATATATATCGGAACCGATAAAGACCATATGAATACCACAGATACGGGCAGTACAGTATTTAATGATACGGATATGGATGGTCTGATTTATTTCCATACCGGCGATATCCGATATGCAGGTATGGAGCTTGCCGGCTCTCTGGACTCGGAATGGGCGAGTGGCACGAAAGATGTGGGTGGCAGAGTTTATGCCTACAATGCGGTGCGGTATAGTGGAAATGATATTACCGAAGAAAAGAAAAAAGCCCTTCTTTCTTTTCTGGATGCGTCCTATCCCATTGTAGTCTCCGATGATTTTTTTGAGAGTCCGGTAACAGTTTATCAGGATATCAATTATGGCGGATATAGCTGTAATCTGAGTGTGGGAAACTATGATTTGAGCCGGTTGACAGAGATGGGTGTGAAGAATGATGACATCACCTCTATTAAAGTAAAAGAAGGGTATGAAGCGATTCTGTGTGAGCATAGTTCCTTTGGAGGACAGACGTTTACTGTAACTGATGATATCGGTAATCTGGGTAATCATACAACAAATGGGCTGAACTGGAATGATCAGGTTACTTCCCTGATTGTCCGTCCTATTGAGAGTCCGGTAACAGTTTATCAGGATATCAATTATGGCGGATATAGCTGTAATCTGAGTGTGGGAAACTATGATTTGAGCCGGTTGACAGAGATGGGTGTGAAGAATGATGACATCACCTCTATTAAAGTTAAAGCGGGATATGAAGTGGTCTTGTATAAAGATATTAATTTTGGAGGAGAGACTTATACTATATCCGGTGATATGGGCTATCTTGGCGATGACTGGAATGATCAGGTTACTTCCCTGATTGTCCGTCCCAAAGAAGGAGCAGTTGTAAGAAAGATTGATGAGGACCATATTGATAACTGTTCTTTCATGTATGATTTTGTGAAAGAAGCCATGGGCAGAAGCAATTTCTATGCGCGGGACGATATGGGAAATGGTTCGGAATTGTTTAATTTCTATCTGAACAGACCGAAGGTAAGTCTGGAAAATGTAAAAGTTGTGGGTAATGTAAAAGATGGTATCTACAGTATTACCCGGAATGCCAAAGGCAGATTTATTCTGCAATATACTTTTACCATCGCAAACGCAGGCGCTGCATCCCCGAATACTATGTATAGCTGTGATTTGTATATAGATGTCAATGCGGATGGTAAGTATTCAAACACGGAAGCGATGGGCGATATTTCTATCACGCAGAATGGACAGACGGTTGCCCCGGAACAGCTATATGCGGGCAGGGAATATGTGCTGACACGAGCCGTTCCTGATGGATACAAAGGGGTGCTGCCATGGAAGATACAGATTTCCCAGGTGAATAATGCCAATATCCATAACTCTGTCACAGGCTATACAAAGCTTGCGGGGCTGGAGAAGGAAATGCTTAATATTCTGCAGATTGGTCGTGACAAGATAACAGAGGCGCCTTTTGATTCTTGGTGGGATGGTGAAAGCGAGAAACTGGTTAGTCTGGAAGCAAAGATAAATGACCCCGGTGATATCTACCATACGCTGATTTATGGCGGCAATTACGGTGGGGTTCATTATGACGGTATATCCGACGATTTTGAGATAGCTGTCAAATTCATGACAATCAAAGAATTTGAAAATGCGTTCAGACAGAACAAGGATATACTGGACAGCTATAATATGCTTATTCTTGGTTTTTCGGATGCGTATGGTGAGTTTACCCAGGAGCCGATAAATGCAATAATCGGATTTATTAACAGTGGTAAGAGTGTGCTGTTTGCCCATGATACCATAATGTATTGGAACCATCCCAGATACACGCTTGGCATTATAAATCGTCAGACGGGAGCGGCTACGGAGTCAGACCAGTACTATAGTGCAGTAAGTACAGCAAAGAATCTGCGTGGTCTCGTAGGTCTGGACCGTTACGGCACAGCCACCAATCCGGCAGTCCGACAAGGGAGAAGTTTTACTCCGGCAAATGCCGCCGAGTGGAGTTCTATGTTAGGTTCGAGGAAAGAGATTGCTTACAAGCCCAAGAGTAATAAGACAGAAACCGTTCCGGAAACACAGGGCTTTACCTATTCTATTATTAACGCTAAAGATAAGAAAGACCAGAGAGATGTTGGTTACACAAATACGTTTGCTGCAGACGAAATAAAAGGAGCAGATATTACGGTATATCCGGACGGATTTAGAGGATTTAAAAATACTTATTTAAATTTAAAATATAATCGTGCTGTATATTATTCGGATACGAGTACTGATTATGGTGAGATACCGCCAAATTACAATGGCGAAGTAAAGAACCTGCTGGTTACCAGGGTAAACAGTGGACAGATTACAGACTATCCCTACAAACTGGCAGATGAATTCCGGGTATCATACAGCCATAACCAGTATTACCAGCTGGATTTTACCGCAGATGATGACCACGACGGTCAGAGTGACCTGGTGGTATGGTACTGTCTGGGTGGACGTCTGAACGAGGCCGGCCAGAAGCAGGAAACCATTTATTCCATGTCGCCTAATGATGTAACCAATAACTACTATATCTACAACAAGGGTAATATTACCTATACCGGCGTGGGCCATGCGGGCGGCAGAGAAGACCAGACCGTGGATGAGGCAAAGCTGTTTATCAATACCATGGTTGCCTCCTACAATGCAGGTATCAAGGATCCTATTGTCAGTGTGCTCAGTGAGGGTCATGCAGATGCGTCTGTGGTTACGACAACATATAGCTACTTTGATGAATCCAACAGCATCAGTATGGAAAGCATGGAAGGCAGTGGCACGTTCGCGAAGGTTTACTTTACGGTAACGGACGTCAACTTTATCAAAGGTACGAGAAATATTGCAGTAAACTGCTATTATGGAACGAATGAAGCAGGCTCCTTTACTCTGGATGATTATCCCGGTGAGAAGGATAAGAAGCCGGAGGAAAAGCTTAGGGTGAAGCGGCTGGATTCAAAAATTTACCGTGCAGGCGATAATAGTGAAGTTAATGCTGGAAATTTGGAGAGTGCTGGTATATACTATGTATTAGTAGATAAAACTTTAATAGAGAATCAAATTGCTGCCAATGGTACTTCCAGTTTCCCGCTCTACTTTGAAGCACAGAGTACCATCAGGAGTCAGGGTCTTAATAATACGGAGATTGTACAGACTACTGGTAAATCTTACAGTAAATTTGATTTTACAAGGGTTAATCTGTTTGATTTGGAGTAACAATATAACTACTTTAAAGGAGGATTACTAATGGTATCAAGTATTCTGGGTAACTATTTAGTTGATAAGGGGGTATTGACAAAAGAACAGTTTGACAATGTGATAGCCGAGAAGAAGAAAGTACGTGTTAAGCTGGGTCTGATAGCGGTGGCGGAAGGACTTATGACCGCAGAGGAGGCCGAGGTTGTCAATATGCTTCAGACCGCAATGGATAAACGTTTTGGAGATATTGCGGTAGAAAAAGGATATCTGAACGAGGGTCAGGTGGAAACATTGTTGAAGAAGCAGGGTAACGGTTATCTTGCTTTTGCGCAGGCAATGGAAAATCTGCAGATTATGACACTTGAGCAGTTGGCAGACCATATGGCGAACTTCCAGCAGGAGAATAATTTTACTGCTTCCGATATGGATGACCTTAAAAGTGACGACGTGGATAGAATTTTACCCCTTTATCTTGACAATGACTGTCAGAAATACCTGGATTTGGTGGGAACAGCTTTTCGTACCATCATGAGATGTGTGGATACAGATATTTATCCAGGCAAGGCATATGTAACCGATTTCTGTGCGGCTAATAATGGTGCAATACAGTATGTGGAAGGAGAACCGGATTACATCTGTGCAATGGTTGGTATGGATGATGCATTACTTCCGGTAGCTTCTATTTTCGGCAGAGAGGAATTCCCTGAGGTAAATATGGACGCTCTGGATGCGATTGGTGAACTTCTTAATTGTATCAGTGGTCTATATGCCACAGCGTTGAGCCAGAGTGGGGTGGAGACAGAGTTATATCCTCCGGAATATTCCAACGATATTAAAGCTGTAACCAGCGATGAAATGCTGATTCTTCCCATTCATGTGAAAGGGAAACAGGTTGATCTGGCAGTGGCAATTGGACATAAAATCAAGATGCAGTAATAATGAAGTAACTATTTTGGGGCATATAGAGTGTGCTTTGAAGCGTTACAAAATGAATTAAGAAACGAGGAGAGAACATGGCTAATATATTAATTGTAGATGATTCCAGAACATCCCGCAAGGTTCTGCGGCAGATTTTAGAGAATGCGGGACATACCATTATAGATGAATGTGTGGATGGTGAAGAAGGGTATTTGAAGTATAAGGAACTGAAACCGGATTTGGTTACACTGGATATTACCATGCCCAAACTGGACGGTATTGAAGCATTGCAGTTGATTAAAAAAGTAGATGAGAATGCAAAGGTTATCATGATTACTGCGGCGGGCCAGAAAGAAAAGATGGTCCGTGCCATCAAATGTGGAGCTGCTGAGTTTATTTCCAAACCATATGAAGGGGAAGAAGTAAAGAATATCGTTGCTAAAGTATTGGAGTCCTAGTTATAAGAATGGTTGTAAACAAAGAAGATGCTTTCCGAATAGATATCTGTCCGAGAAGCATCTTTTTTATTTTGGAGATTGTATTGATTGACTAAATTTGTTATAATACCATTGCATGTCACAAATGTGTAAATTGTATAGTATGGCGAAAATACTGGGGGAAAAAGAATGCAGACTGATGAAGTTATTGAAATTATTCGTGAGGCTGAATTAGAAGACAAGTATGAGTTGGCTTCCACCAAAGAGCCTGATTTGGATAAGCAGTTATCAGAAATTATTAAACATTACTGGACAAAAAAGACATCATATTCTAAAAAATGTGAAGCTACCGCACAACAGCTGTTGATGACAATTTTGACAGATAGCGAGTTGAAGGAAATACATTCAGCGCGTTATCGTACAAAATCAATTGATAGTTTATTAACAAAATATGTGAGAAAAAAGGCGCTATTGCCGGAAAAACCGGGAAATGATTACAATATTGAAAAATATCGTCCTATGAATAAAGATAACTATTATAAAATAATTACTGATTTGATTGGAATTAGAATTTTAATACGTTATCAACAGCAGTGGGAATTGGTTCATAAATGGATTTGGGATAATTTTTTTAAGATAGATAAATCCTATATAAAGAATTGGATTGATGATTATCCATCTGGAGAGGCAGAGGATTTTTTGGTTGAAAAACCAAAATTGTATTTAAGAGATGCAAAAGATTTGCCAATGTATCAGAAGTTTGGAAAAGATATTTTTGAGTCACATGTTTCCAATGAAGGATATAGCAGTATACATTATCTATTATGGTATGATGGGAAGTATGTAGAAGTACAAGTAAGAACAATTTATGATGAGGCATGGGGTGAGTGTACACATGATTTGGTCTATAAATGTAAAAACAAAGC
>CAZRZM010000018.1:0-28324 GCA_964604575.1 uncultured Acetatifactor sp. | reverse complement strand
GGGCTTTTTTCATCAAGGTTCCTCCGGCAGGAGGAATTTCCTATTATACAAAAAACGGTTGCAATGAAAACATTGCAACCGAACTATCATAATAATATAGAATACTTGTAAAACTTCCCCATATTACCTTAGACTTCCAGCTTTGCGTCCCTGAATTTCCTCAAGTTTGCCCCTATTACATAATGACCTTACCATAATAAACCAGCAACTGTCAACACTAAAATTCCCTCTGCTTTTCAGAGAACCCGCAGACCCTCAGGCATTTATCACGTTTCTCAAATGACTTTCATTCTAATCCTCCATGCTGTGCTTTTTGCGACAGCGCAATGAAAAATTCGCGTATGTCAATTCCACGTCTGGAATCCCCTATTCTTGCTATTCCTGCGGTGCCTGCTCCGCTGTCTGCATATAGCTGCTTACCACATACAACACTTGTCCGTCTACATCCAGTCTGGACCATCCCGCATCCGGACTCATACCGGTACGGTGCACCACAGTCCCGGCGGAAATCTGAGTGCTGACTGTTGCATTTCCCTCGGATGTGCTTGGCTCCGTGCGGAGATTCACATACTCCTTGGGAGTAATATAGTCATCACAGTCCACAAATATAATGGTTCTGCCATCCAGAGTGTTGACACGGTTAGGATTATTCTGTGCCACGGGAGGCTTATAATTTAAGTCCGTAGTCAGGTATCCTGTGACTGCATAGGCTGTCTGCCCTTCATATTCGATACGGGACCATCCGGTATCAGAATTAACTCCTGTACGCTGCGCCGTCTCACCATTTGTAAGCTGCCCGATTATATTGTAGGCATCCTCGGTACTGGGCGCTGTACGGACATTCGTGACATCCTTGGCAGTTACTGTCTCGGACACTTCTGTAAATACCATATCTGTAGTTCCTGATATAGGCTCCTCCATAGAATCCAGGTTATCTGTATCGTCCACACCATCAGACTGCTGACTGTCTATCGGCTCCTGCCCGTTTTCAGCGTTCTGGCCGTCTGCGGGTTCTTGTCCATCCTGATTCTGCGAACCGTCCACGGAATCCCCCTCGTCACCGGAAGTACCCCCGGTGTTGTCTAAACCGCTCTCTCCGGTTCCTGACGTTCCATCCGTATTTCCAATGCCATCCGCACCTACCGGCAAATCCTCATTCTCCACGCCGGGGATATCGGACGGTGCCTCCGGCCTCCCCCGATGGGTGACTCCCCATAACACAGCGCAGATAATCGCTGCCACCACAATCAGTCCTACAATAAGACCAACCGCCACAAGAGGATTCACTTTCTCCTCATCTTCCTCCGAAAAATCTTCGGGGAAATCCTCCCTGTATCCATCCAGATACTGCTCTATTTCAAAATCCTGCTCATAAGACTCCTCATCTTCTTCCTCACCTGCAGAATCTTCCACAATATCTTCAAAGAAGAAATCGTCACTATTCTGTTCGTAATCATTTGTTTTATTTCCCATACTCAAAGCGATTCCTTACCCTTTCATTTTGTGCATAAAAACATTTATATTGGCACTGATATCATTCTTAAATACCGCCGAACCAGCCACAATGATATTGGCTCCCGCCTGCAGCAGCTCCTCCACATTTTCCTTGTTGACACCGCCGTCAGCCTCAATATCCAAATTCAGACCTTTTTCCACTGCCATACGGCGAATCTCCGACACCTTCCCGATACACTCCTGTATCAGTGTCTGCCCGGCAAATCCAGGCTCCACCGTCATAACCAGCACCATATCCACCAGTTCCAGATAAGGCTCCACCGCTGCGGCAGGAGTCTGCGGCTTCACTGTAATACCCACCTTTTTTCCGGTGCCGCGAATCAGGGCTATAGTCTCCTCTATCCGCTCTGTTGCTTCCAGATGAAAATTAATCAGGTCTGCTCCACTTTCCGCAAACTCCTGTATATAACGCTCCGGTCTGTCAATCATAAGATGCACATCGAAAAAAAGGTCTGTCCCCTTCCTTATAGACGCAATCACCGGCATTCCATAAGAGATAGAAGGTACAAAAATACCGTCCATAACATCAATATGAAGCCATTTTATACCTGCGTTCTCCAGCTCCTTTATCTGCTCACCCAGTGTACGAAAATCCGCTGACAAAATGGATGGTGAAAGTATCTTTTCCATAATCAAGCCTTTCCCTAAACCGCTTCTTTAATCATTCATAACTTCTTTTACGGATTTATATACTCCTTCGGCATCCAGTCCGTATTTTGCCACCAGTTCCGCGGCAGGTCCGGACTCCCCGAATATATCCTGCATTCCCAGTTTTTTTACCCTGGTAGGAAGTTTGTCACAAAGACAGTCACATACTGCACTTCCCAGTCCACCGATTACCGAATGCTCCTCCACTGTCACTACTTTTCCGGTCTTCTTTGCGCTTGCAACAATCAGCTCCTCATCAAGAGGCTTGATGGTGCAGATGTTGACAACCTCTGCACTGATACCGTCTGCCTCCAGAAGCTTTGCCGCACCCAGTGCCGAATCCACACAGATACCGGTTGATACGATTGTTACATCGCTTCCTTCGCGGACAACGGTTCCTTTTCCAATCTCAAACTTATAATCCGGTGTATCGTTAATTACAGGCACTGCCGCACGTCCAAAACGAATGTATACCGGACCCTCATATTCCAGAGCGGCACGGACGGCAGCTCTCGCTTCCACATCATCGGAGGGACACATAACCACCATACCGGGAATGGTACGCATCAGTGCAATATCCTCATTACACTGATGGGTGGCTCCGTCCTCGCCTACCGTAATGCCTGCGTGGGTAGCGCCAATTTTTACATTTAAATGCGGATACCCAATAGAGTTGCGCACCTGCTCATAGGCACGTCCTGCTGCAAACATGGCAAAAGAACTCACAAAAGGAATTTTACCCACCAGGGACAATCCTGCCGCCACACCCATCATATTGCTCTCAGCGATACCACAGTCAATGAATCGCTCAGGATAAGCTTTTTTGAAAATACCCGTCTTGGTAGCTGCCGCCAAATCTGCATCCAGAACTACCAGTTCAGGAAATTCTTCTGCCAGCTCCTTCAGGGCATTGCCGTAGCTTTCCCTGGTAGCTATTTTCTGTACCATTTTATCTGCCATTATGCTTCACCTGCTTTCTCTAAACCAGCTCCGATTTTCTCAAGGTCTGCCATCGCCACTGCATATTCCTCATCATTGGGCGCTTTGCCATGCCAGTTCACATTATTCTCCATATAGGATACCCCTTTTCCTTTTACGCTGTGCAGGACAATGCAGGTGGGTTTCCCTTTGGTTTTCCTTGCTTCCTCAAAAGCAGCACGAAGGGCATCAAAATCATGTGCATCCACATTGAGCACATGAAAATGAAATGCCTCAAATTTTTTATCTATAGGATAAGGTGAGCACACCTCATCCACAGTTCCGTCAATCTGTAAATTATTGTTGTCCACCATAACACAGAGATTATCCAGACCGCGGAAACCTGCCAGCATGGCAGCCTCCCACACCTGACCTTCCTGAATCTCTCCATCTCCCAGAAGTGTATATACCCGGAAGTTCTTATGGTCCATTTTTGCCCCCAGTGCCATTCCCACTGCCGCGGAAACTCCCTGCCCCAGAGAGCCGGAGGACATATCCACACCGGGAATATGAATACAGGGATGTCCCTGCAGATAGGAGCCGGGCTTACGCAGGGTTGTCAAATCCTCCACCGGGAAAAAACCTCTATGTGCCAGTGCCGCATACAGTCCCGGAGCTGTATGCCCTTTGGATAATACAAATCTGTCTCTATTCTCCATATCGGGATTGTGCGGGTCTACATTCATCTCTTCAAAATACAGATATGTAAACACATCTGCTGCCGAGAGCGAGCCCCCCGGATGTCCGGATTTCGCACTGTGAACTGCTGTTACAATGCTCTTGCGAACTTCATTCGCATGTTTTTGCAGTTCTAAATTATTCATTATATCCTCCATTCCGCCGCACATAGTACGGCCGCCACTTTCATCCATCCTTACTATACTAGCACAGTTCCTTTCTGTCGTCTAGTGACGAGGTATAGGTTTTTACGGGAAAAAAAATAAGTTTTTTGTTGAATTATCTCAAACAGACACTGCCATATCCTCATAAATATCCAACACAGTGCATATATATGAATACAAAAACAGAACATAAGGTTATTGCAGCATTGAAAAAAAGAACTCCCCTTACTCCAAAACAAACTCTGATTGCATGTCTTATTCTGCTGTTATTTACAGGTATCACATTTTTCCTCTTTACATACCGCCGGGATGAACGACAGTTCGAGCAAATTACCACCAGCCTTTTTCAGGAAGAAATGACAGCAAGTACATTAAGCATGCACTATACTCTGGCACATCCGGCTGATTTCGGCATATATCATTACGACGCCCTGCTGCCCTGCTACAGTGCCAACGCCGAACTGCAGAGTCAGGCTGCCACAGAAAATATTCTTGCCTCCCTTAACGCCCTGAACTGCAAAAAGCTTTCGGATAAGTCCTATTATTCCTATCGTCTGCTCACCCGAAGTCTTGAAAACAGTCTTGCCCAAAACAATTTCCTTTATTATGAGGAGCCTTTATCGCCCTCCTCCGGTATGCAGTCCCAACTGCCCATTCTGCTGGCAGAATATACTTTCCGCACCAGACAGGATGTGGAAGACTACTTATGTCTTCTGGACCAGACGGACGAATATTTTGCTTCCCTGCTCACCTACGAGCAGGAAAAAGCGGCGGCAGGTCTGCTGATGTCCACCTCCTCTTTAGAGAAAGTCAAAGAACAATGCGACACTATTCTCACAAAGGAAGCCCTGGACAATGGAACCCATTTTCTACAGACAACCTTTCAGGAACGGCTCGCATCCCTGATGGACTCCCAAATCATCACTTCTGAAGAATACGACAAATATGTGGCACTTAATGACAGACTTCTGAAAACCGTAATGCTTCCAGCCTACTCTGCTCTGGCAGACGGGCTTTTTCTGCTGGAAGATGACTCCATTCCTTTACGCGGTCTGGCTGACAAACCCCAGGGAGCCGAATATTACCTATGTCTTCTGCGTTCCCAGACCGGCTCCTACCGGGATATCCAGGAAATCAGACAACTTTTATCGGAAGCTTTTCACACAGAATTTGAAGCAAGCCGTCAAATTGTGGCAGAACATCCTGATATTTATGGCTACCTTGCCACCTACGATAATAGTGAATTTCCCTATACGGAGGCGGCCGGTATGCTGCTGGACCTGCAGACAAGAATGCGTCACCAATTCCCGGCACTGCCGGAAACCGCCGGAGTGTCAGATTCTAACGAAATATCAAATTCCGTCTCCGGGCTCTCATCAGATACAGCGCCAGATTCTGCCGCCCTCACCAAATCAAATTCCACTTCTGTAAGAGTGAAAGCAGTATCACCCAGCCTGGAAAATTACTGCGCTCCTGCCTTTTATCTTACAGCGCCTCTGGATGATACTGACAGTAATGTCATATATATTAATCAAAAACAAACTCCTACCGGCGTGGAATTATACACCACACTTGCCCATGAAGGATATCCCGGACACTTATACCAGACCGTCTACTGTAACCGCCTTTTTCAGCAGGAGGACGAAAATCTGATTCGTCAGGCACTGTGGTATGGAGGCTATCTGGAAGGCTGGGCGCTGTATGTGGAATTTCTGTCTTTTGACTACGCCGGTATGCTGATGGAGGAACAGGGCCATACCCAGGACGCCCTGTGCATCCAATTAGAAAAGCATAACCGCAGTCTGCTGTTATGCCTTTACTCTTTACTGGATATTATGATTCATTATGAAAATGCTTCTTATGAACAGGTATCCCAGGTTCTGGAAAGCTTTGGTATTACAGAGCCTGCATCTACCAGCGCCATTTACACATACATTGCGGAAGAACCCTGCAATTATCTAAAATACTACCTTGGCTATCTGGAAATACTGGAGCTTCAGAAGCAGGCGAAACAACTGTGGCAGGACTCTTATTCCGACCTGGCATTCCATACCTTTTATTTAAACTGTGGACCTTCTGATTTTGCCACTCTTCAGGAGGAACTGCTTAATACTCCCCTTCCGCAATCTTATGGAAAAACTGATTAACATTGCGGAGTGCTTTTTCTAAAATAATCTGTTCTTCCGGCGCAAGACCCTCTGTGACGGCATCTATCATTTTCTGATGAAAACGCTGATGCTGGATAAATGCCTTGCGCCCTTTTCTGGTGAGGGAAACCAGTACCACGCGCCTGTCCTCCTCGCTTCTGACACGCTCCACATACCCTTTTTTCACCAGCCCGTTCACAGCAATCGTCAGCGTACCCGTAGTTACCGTGAGTGTACGCGCCACGGATGTCATATTTTTGGGCTCATGCACGTCAATCGCCTCTATGACATGCATGTCGTTTACTGTCAAATCTTTGTATTCTCCTGTCTTAATGGCTTTCTCCTCCATGGTAATAATATCCCGGAAAAGAACCACCAGTACTTCATTTAGTGTTGATGTAATATCCACTCCGCCACTCCTCTGTCCTCATTCCAATATCCGTTATCCCAATGGGATAACACAGTTACTCTTCCTCCATCATCATCTGCAAGTATCCTCTGTCCCATAAAATTATCTTTAGTTTTCCGGCAACTTCTACGGCAGATTTGGTGAAATACTGGTTTGTCATCACCACGCCCACCATGCAGTCGTAATAGTCCTTTCCCGCATACGCCTGCTGTACGGCAGCCACTCCCACAGTTGAATGGTAGCGTTTACACTGAATGGCATAGGTTATACCCTCCTTCTCCGCCAGAATATCAATACCATAATCACCGCTTCCCCGGGTCACTTCCACATTCAGAAATCCATGTTTCCGCAATAAGTCTGCACAAAAATATTCAAAATCATGTCCCTCCATCAAATCCATATCATCGGGACGCTTTCGTCCTGCCCTGACAAGCAGCCAGATACCTCCGCCAGCCAGAAGCAGTACAGTTGCTATAGATATGCTTGTAATATAAATATTCATGTTGTCATTTTAGCACAAAATAGGGGTTTTAGGCAATCGGTGTATTGGGGAATTACTTCATGAAAGAATTGACAAACCTCCAGAAGAAGCCTATACTTTCTCGTGATATGGATGAAAGTCAAAAAGAAAGGTCGTGTGTTCCATGGAACAGCTTCTGTTCAGTCTCAATGCCACCATTCCCGTTTTTCTGGTAATGGTACTGGGTTACATACTGAAACAACTTCATGTAGTGGATGATTCTTTTGTAAAAACCCTGAACTCTTTTAATTATAAAATAACCCTTCCGGTTCTGTTATTCCGGGATATTTCAGAATCTGATTTTTACAGTGTGTGGGATACCAGATATGTGCTGTACTGCTTTTTGGTAACTCTGATTAGTATTATTGTCATATGGGTGATTGCCGGGCTTGTCTACCATAATAAAAACCAACTGGGCGAACTGATACAGGCTTCCTACCGCAGCAGTGCGGCGGTATTGGGGATTGCTTTTATCCAGAATATTTACGGCAATTCCGGTATGGCACCCCTGATGATTATCGGCACGGTACCTCTTTATAACGTAGCTGCCGTACTGATTTTATCCTTCACCGGTCCCGGCTCCAACGGACTGGACAAGGCTTCTTTGAAGTCCTCCCTGAAAAGCATTGTGACAAATCCCATTATCATCGGTATTCTGTCAGGTATGATTGCATCCGCCAGCCGGATTACATTTCCTTTCATTGTCACCAAAACCATCAGCAATATATCCGTTCTCGCCACTCCTCTGGCACTGCTGGGACTGGGCGCAGGTTTTGAGGGCAGAAAAGCTTTGAAGCAGTTAAAGCCTACTGCTGTTGCCACCATTTTAAAGCTGGTGGTTTTACCTGCCATATTTTTACCCCTTGCCGTCCGTATGGGATTTACCCACGAAAAACTGGTGGCAATCCTGATTATGCTGGGTTCTCCCACCACCGTAAGCTGTTATATCATGGCTAAAAATATGGGACACGAGGGCACACTGACCTCCAGTGTGGTGGTGGCAACTACTTTTCTAAGCTCCCTGACACTGACGGTATTCTTGTTCATCCTGCGGAGTATGCAGTTGATTTAGCCGGGCAGATTACACCTTTCATCCATTCGGCTTGTACACTTATTCTCCTGATGCGGGCAAAATCAAATAGATTTTTTCAAAGCCCGGTGCAAAACTGCACCAATGAAACACGCACCACGGCATTGTGGAATCCTCTTCATAGAGTAATATGACGGCATCTCCACCATGGGTAATATAATAATCGTTATATATCATTCTCCCTTTTTCATCATAGTCTATATGCCCGCTGGAATCTGTCGTTCCATGTATATTGCTGGAACGGATATAGTCCACATTTTTAATTGTTCCGTCCTCATAATAGGTAAACTCCATCTGCCCTGAATAATCAATACTTTCATCCCACCATCCCCAGTCCATTTCCACATCATATGCCTGCAGTTCTTCCTGAACTGCATTAAGTCTGCCATCCAGTCCATATATTGTCCGACATGGATAACACAAGTATTCGCCATCCCCCTCCTCATCCACACTGCCATTATAAGCGAGGAACTTCCCATCTTCATCAAACTGAGCCTGCTCTTTATAAAAATAAGTTTTTTGATTCCTTATCAGTACTGCCGGGGAAAAACCTGCGTTTAAATTCCATGCTTCTGTAATGAATGGAAATGGCATATCCGGTATGTATTCATAAGAAACATCCGCCATCTTTTTTCCCCATACATCGTACAATCGCTCACGACACATATCCTGCTCTGCGTTCTGCTCATAAATGAGATATCCTTCTTTGCCATTCTCATCAAGCGTATATGTAGTGCAGAAAACATAATCCGCATATTCGAAATGCACCACAAAACAATACTGCTCTTTTTCCTTATCCACATAATACTCTACAAACACATCCCCATTCTGATTATAGGAAACTCCATCCGGTTTCTCTTTGTCTATACCCTGCTCCAGCAGGTAGTTCTGTATAAACTCATCCGGCCCGCTCTCATCATATTCCTCACCATAGATCACACCATAGTCCTCATCATATGGGTAATACATTGCATAAGGCCCTTCAGAATGGGTTCCGTATGCACTCCAGCCGTATATAACCTCCACACAGTTCTCCTCACTGCGGTCCTTTCCCAAATCCGTCTCCGCCTCTGACTTCTCCTTTGCATCGGCTATATTCCCATCTGCACAATATTTCATGGTGCGTATTTTTCCGTCGCTGATTTTTGCTGATAAGGATGCCGTTTCAAAGTGCCATATTGCCCAATATACCGTCTCTCCTTTCTCCTCCAGTGTATCCGGCGCGCCCAAAACATCTGTCAGCGTCTCCATCGTATCCTCCCCCAGTGTGATTCCCAGAAAATCACCGCCATCCCAGAATTGCTCCAGTCCGCTGAATCCCATACCCTTCCCATTAAAAACAAAATTTACGCTGTCATATCCCCCACCCTTCAGACGATAATTTACTTCCTCATCAGATTATCTCATACTTGTCATAATCAAACTCGTCGCCAAACGAAAGCCCTACCAAAGACTTTGTATCTCCATTTTTTAAGCAGATAAGAGTTTTTGCAGATTGACTCATGGTATCCCAGTCAGAATCCTCATCATGTTCTCCAGTCAATGCGTAATCATCCTCTTCTGTCATTTCAGACACGTCCATATCCGTGCCGGTTTCTCCACATGCAGTAACAGACAAGAGTGTCAAACATACCGTTATTATTGCAAATAAAACCTTATTTCTTCCGTTTTTCATCTTACCTTCTTATCTCCATTCCTTGGATGATTATATCCATGTTAAATTATGAATCCTATTCTTGAAAATCACTCATACTGTCTTCCTGTTTTTAGATAAAATGAAAATTCAAAGTTCCTATTAATGTCATTAACAGCATAAATCGGATTATCACCTGCAACCAAAATAAGATTTGCACCACGTCCACAAGAACAAAACAGTTCATTGTTCTGGCTCTTGATCCTAAGTTCTTTTAGCTTTTCCGGAATACTTATCTGTTTGCTATTAAAGAGATACCTGTTGCCCGGCATCTCTTCAAGAGGTTTACAAATAATACTTCTGATTAGGTCTCAAATATATTTCTCTAAATCTTTTTTGAGTTGTGTGAATGTAAAATTATAAGGATAAAATCTATCTTGACCTTGAATAAAAATATCCTTAAGTTCCTCTTTAACATCCGTGTTGATTTTCACAAGTTCATCAATCGCTAATGAACTATTAAACTGCACCTGTTTTTCTACAATATCTTTTTTGCAGTTCAAAGACATTTCAAAACGACTGCCATAGCGTTTCATCCCGCAGACAATCTGTATGTTTTCAAACCCAGTGCAGCTTGTGAAATAATTACTATAAGTATTCAATGTGACACAATCGTCAAGAAGGTTTTGTGTATCTTCTGTTGTTGGAACATCGCCTACTATAACAGTAAAAATAAAGACTCGGTTATACAGTCGGCTATTCATATAAAAACTATTGATATAACCCATATTACCTTCCTCGGCAAAAATGCTTTCCACACCAAACAGTTCCATCAAAAAATTCCCATACCTAATCAAAAGCTGATTAGATTCGTTGGATATCTCGACTCTAATTTTTACATATCCTGCAAAAACACTCCCTCCATCAGCCTTGCATTGTTTCCAACACTTAAGTCCCTGCGCCACGTCCAGAAAATTTACGGTTTCATCCTCTTCCGCTTTTTGGTTAGCAGTTCTCTCAATAATTTCATAATGATTCTGACGCTTTTGAATCTCAAATTCCTTTGCGTTGGCTTTAAAACAAGGGAATCTGTCTGCTTTCTCGTCGTTTGTCAAAATATGGCAACAAATCAGGTTATGGTCTGCCGTTTTGCCACCTCTTGATAACGGTAGAATGTGGTCAACATTCCAACCATAATTGCTGTTCCTGTCATTGTAGGCCGCCTTCGCAATCTCACGTCCGGAAAAATCAATCGCCTTTTGCCTTTTGCCAAACTGTTGTACCCACAACCGAATGGCAGTTTCTTTGTTTAAATTCATAAGTTTTTTCATGTGTCATACTTCCCTTTCTCATAAAATGAGAAGTATAATTTGTATCTAACCTCCCTATAGAATTAAGCAAATACTCTGATTGGCACATAGGGCAACCTACCGCTGAAACCTCAAAGGGCAATCCTTATAACAGCTTGACTAAAGATTTACCAATCATCTTTTTGCATATGCAAAAAGGATTAAGATTTACTCACTTTGAGTATAACATATTTCGGTAGATTATCAAAAATCTTTCTTTATTATTTTTCAGCCATACATCAAAAAAGTGTTGTCTTTGTTCCCGAAATCATATATAGTATTTATAAAGGAACTGGGTTTTTACCGTATAGCTTAATGCTTAGGCGGGGTGCTCGGTTCCTTTTTTACATTGATAATGTCATACAGATACATCTTTCCACTTATATCATGTCTAATCAGTATTACCGCATGGAACACATTATACCTTGCAATTCCTTTTCCATCATAAACCGGCAATGCGAATCTGGTATCATATCGATACCAACCATACGCGGCATTCTTTCTATGCTTTTCTTTCCGATTCCTTTCATACTTCTTATTAGTAGCAATCGCCAGCATCTCTGGTATTCCCTGTACTGCATTGGCTTTGGCTTTCGCATTTCCACCCCGAATTTGTTCTGTATATTCAGAGCCTGTGTATTCGTCGGGAAACTCCTTGCCTATATATACCAAATCACCGCTTTCCGCTATCTTGTAAAACTCCCCTATGTACTGCCCCAAATACTTTTCAACATCTTCCCAGTTTATCCGACGCTTACCTTTAAACTGAATGTCATGTATCAAAACAATCTCATTTCCCTCGGTATCCTTAACAATGGCAATGTTTCTCTGCTTCATAAATATATTGTACCCCTTTTCGTTTTGTCATATGTAGCTTTCAGATTAAGGTTTTTGTTATCAAAACCGTCACTAATTACAGTCAATTACCCTTCGATAGGATGACGGGACACCAAACTTGTAATGCAGACAAAGGTCTTTCAAAATCTATGTCTGAAAATCCATCATTGGCATATTCCTTTACAATTAAATTTTTCGAATGGGATTCTGTAAACTTTTGATAAGGTCTCTCTGACTTGAAATACGCATAGCTACCTCCTAACTTTAAAATCTATTAAGAATAGCCTGCAAATAAATTTAGATTTGTCTTTTTTGCATTTTACCAAATATTATTCCCTTTTACAATCCGGTTTTCAAAGATTTATTTGCCTCTTATCACATCATCCCCGCCAGAATCACGCTTGCCACCGTTCCGGCAAGGGTAGATAGCAGTGCCCCGGACAGCGTATATCTGGTCTTTGTCACTTTTGCCGCCAGAAAATAGACGCTCATGGTATAGAAAATAGTCTCGGTACAGCTCATGAGAATCGAAGTAACCATTCCTGCATAGGAATCCGGACCGCTGGTCTTAAAAATATCCAACACCAGCCCAGTGGCGGCAGAGGAGGAAAACATTTTTACAACCAAAAGAGGAATCAACTGTGACGGCAGATGCAGAAGCTCCGTCAGCGGCGATAATATTTTCCCCAGCAAATCAAAAAATCCCGATGCCCTGAGTACCCCCACTGCCACCATAAGTCCTACTAACGTGGGCATAATGTCCACCACAATTTTCAGACCTTCACCTGCTCCTTTCAAAAAGGTCTCATAAACCTTTATTCCCGATACCATTCCATAACCCACAATAAAAAATATCAACAACGGAATGACAATATCCGACACATGCGTCAGAAACCCCATAGAGCACCTCTGCACCTTTTATTATTTCATTTTATGCTTTGTCTGGAAAAAAATACCTGCGCAGCAGATAAGTAGGGGTACAGCTCCACGCATGGCAGTAGCTGTTCACAATACTGGAACCATAGGGAGAAGCTTTTTTATCTCCAGGGTCATACAATTCCCAGAACGTATCTGCCCCATCAGCAATCATACCTCCCCAGTATTCCTTGATACAGCGCAGTGCCTCCTCCTTTTCTCCACACTCAGTCAATGCCATCACAAAATTATGGTACATATAGGGCGTGGACATCCCCATATCGGGTGCAAGCTCCATGATGCGGTGAAGCAACTGTCTGCCCTCTTCCTTGTCCACTACTCCGGCAAGAATCATCCATACCTGGGACGCATAGGAAATCTGTTTTTCCCTGCCACTGACAAAAAGCTGTTTCTCTTTATCCCACATATGCTCTCTGGCAGCACAAACCAGCAGAGGCAGAGTCTGCTGCCACCGGGAAGTATCCTTTCCCAATAAGTCTCCCAGTTCTATTGCCTGACCCATGGCATAAATCAGAACCGCCTGGGCGCCTGCCTGTTTGTTCAGCCCCGGTTTCCAGTCCAGAAAGCACCAGAAATTCTCCCCGCCATCAGCTATCATATGATTTTCATCCAACATGCCCAGACAGATTGCCAACTGCTCCTCTGCCACAGACCACAATTCTTCCGCCGTCTCTTTGTCCCCGGACTCCTTGTAATAATCCAATAATATGGAAATAAAAAACAGTGCATAGTCCATCAAATAAGTGTCATCCACCAGATTGACAGGCTCCGTAAACAGGCAGGCACCCACTTTTCCCTGCTCCATCCGTGTCCCCGCAAAAAGATAAAGACACCTTTTTACCAAATCAAAATTGCGGAAGGTTGCATAATTGGCAAGTGCCTGCAGCCGCAGGTCGCCTATCCAAAGACGCCTGTCCCTCTTGGGTCCGTCTTCAAACACATCCTGCATACAGTCCTCCAATGTTTTGACAGCAACCCGGTCAATCTGTTGCAGCAATTCATCTTCTGTGGCAAGGGGAGGTATTTTTTCTCCATCCACAGCGGATACTGCGGTAAATTCTGCCTTTTCCACAATTGCCTGATATTTGGGCGAGCTGTCAATTACCGTTATTTCCAGAAAACGCATGGCATATCTTCTGGGCAGGCTTACAACCGCGGGAAGGACATCCACATGAAGGTACTCCTCCTGAATCCAGGAACGGCTTATCCATCCGTCATAGTCCTCCGAGCGTTCTGTAATTTCAGTGGCATTCTCGCCAAATTTTAATTTGAGAAATAATGGTGCGTCCGGCGGACTCCCCACCGAAGAGAGATGCAATGTCATGTATCCCACATAATGATTGCCGAAATCAAGACACAGCTTATCATTTTTGGAAAGACATATCTCCGGTAATTCCGTGATATCGCGGGTATCTGCCACTTCCCCATAACCGTCCTGGTTGCGGGCAATCACCACAATCGCTTTCGGAGAATGGATTTTCTCAATCAACTGTGGCTTTAAGGAATCCGCTTTTTTCAAAAATGCCTCATTTGTTATGCGCTTCATTTCCGGTATACTGCTAAATTGTCCTGCCATGGTTTTTCCTCCTTCAGTGTTTTTTCTAATGTTATCATACCACAATTATCCCTTCCATTTACAGTAGATAATCGCTACAACCGTACTAAACAAAGTTGCCATAATCGCCGGAGCAATGATTACCGCCGGATTGGCGCTTCCATACTGACTGCGGTAAGCTATCATGTTTACAGGAATCAGTTGCAGGGAAGATATATTCAAAATCAGAAATGTGCACATCTCATTGCTGGCAATACGCTCCTGCCCCCCTTTTCGTATAGTATTTTTATCACAATAGGCTTCATTCCCCCGCTCCTCCTCCAGTTTTGCAAGTTCCTCCATGGCCTTTAATCCCGCCGGGGTACACGCCCAGCCAAGCCCCAGCACATTGGCAATGATATTCGTGGCAATATAGCCTCTCGCCGGATGATTCTGGGGAATCCGGGGAAACATGAAATTCAAAAAAGGACTGATTCCCTTTGTCATTTTATCCACTAATCCTGCCCTCTGTGCAATTTCCATTAATCCCATCCACAATGCCATGACCCCCGCCATGGTAATACACAAGGAAATGGCTTCTCCGGCACTGTCCAGTGCTCCATTTGTGACCGCATCCATATTTCCGGTACATGCCGCATATACCACTCCTATCAAAATCATAATGGCCCAGATATAATTTAACATTCTTTCACTACTCCAACATCCTTGTTTCTATTCTATTCGCCGGACCATGAGGAAAGAACCCCTACTGCCCACCACCCGCTTTCCCATCCTATGCTTTGACGATACCCTTATGCAATATGGTTTTCCTGCGCATTTTATTGTTTTTTACAAAGTAATAGTGTAAAATATACAAACTACCATAAAATCATCCGAAAAACGCCACTTAGAAAGAAGGAAAATTATGATATACACACAAAAATACCAATCCCCTATAGGTGAGATACTGATGGCAGCAAAGGAAAATGCCCTGATTGGACTGTGGATAAAGGGACAGAAATATTTTCTCCAGACTATAAAAGAGGAAATAGTGTCAACTGACAATTCTGTCATATTGAAACAGACTTATGAATGGCTGGACCGTTATTTTGCAGGAAACAGACCTGCAGCTTCTGAACTGCCCCTTGCACCAGAAGGCAGCGATTTCCGTCAGTCTGTGTGGAAAATATTATGTGAAATTCCCTATGGAGAAGTTACTACCTATGGAGAAATTGCGAAACAAATTGCTGCCGGACAAGGACTGGAGCGGATGTCCGCCCAGGCGGTGGGCGGTGCGGTAGGGCACAATCCGATTTCCATTATTATACCCTGCCACAGAGTTGTGGGCAGCGACGGAAGCATGACCGGATATGCCGGTGGAATTGACAAAAAAATCTGGCTCTTAAACCACGAAAAAAAGTAAGGGCATCGTATATTCACGACGCCCTTTTCCACACATTATTCTTTATTTAGAATACATTGTGTTTACGACATTCTGCCTGGTAAAATCACTTTAAAGTGTACCCTGTGTAAACAGACCACGCACATGTGCAACCTCCTGCTCAGTTGCTTTCTGTGCCGGCACATAATAAGATTTCTCTCTGGCAATCTTATACAGCTCTTCCTGGGACTGCTCACAGGCATTGCGGAACTGTTTTAAAGTCTGTTTTAATTCGGGATTCTCTGACTGCGCAATCATTCCGGCATAACGTGTCAGCTCACCGTTGATACCAGCGAGAGTATCTGCTACCATAATTTTTTCCTGCATATTTTTCCTCTCCTTACTGCAAAAACTTCATCAACTGTTGCTTGTTTTCCATTGCAGACTTCGCACCTTTCTCAAAAAACTGCTTAATCTGGGTGTCTGTTGCCTCCTGGGCATACGCCTGCATCTTGCAATGGGTGGTGTCATAACCGCCAATCAAGTGGCGCAGGTTCTGTAAATCCAATTCAGAAATATTGCTCATGCTCCTGACCTCCTTTATTTTATACGAGGTTATTATGCACCATGAAAGAAAAAAATATACATTATAAAAATTGTTATATTTGATGACGAACTACTCCGTACTCATCATCCAGACGAAAATAAGGACATTCCCTCTGTGTACCGGACAAAAAACGATACATTTCATCTTCATCCAGATTCACCAGACAAGTATAACACTCATAATCCTCATCAAATACATAATTGACACACATGTCACAGTTACTTCCTGCCATTTCTCCTCACATTCCGCCGCACAAGCGGCACAAACCAATCCGTGAGAAGAATCGCTTCTTTTGCGATTCTTCAGTGTGAAGTTTTAGAATTTCTTAGTCTGCGTACTTTGCAGGCTTAGAAATTCTCTTCACATTTCTCTCGTCCGACACATGCAGATACTGGTATATTTCGCGTTTACCAACACCTCTGTCTTTCGCAACCTGTTTCATGGCAGACTTTTCATCCATTCCCTGCTCTTCGTAATACGCCATATGCTCCTCAATGCTCATGCTCTGCCAGGAAGCTATCTCCTCTTCCCGCTTTTCCTCCAGGCTTTTGCCTTCAACCACCAGCACATACTCGCCACGCGCTTCCTCAGTTCTGCAATATGCAAGTGCATCCTCCAGCGTCGTGGGCAAAACCGTTTCAAACCGCTTTGTCAATTCCCTGCACAGTGTAATCCTGCGCTGTCCTAATGCCTCATACAATTCTTCCAATGTACGCACCAGATGATGGGGCGCCTCATAGAGAATCATAGTTCTGCTCTCCTCGGACAACTCTTTCAGAACTGCTGCCTTTTCTTTTTTATCCGTGGGCAGAAACCCTTCAAAACAGAAACGTCTGGTACTAAGTCCTGACAACGTAAGGGCTGTGATACAGGCCGCCGGACCGGGAAGAGAAGTTACTACAATTCCCTGCTCATGGCACATCTGCACCAGCACTTCGCCCGGGTCTGATATGGCAGGAGTTCCCGCATCCGTTATCAGGGCAATATTCTGTCCCGCAAGCATCTGCCCTACCAACTGTTTCGCTTTCTCCACTCTGTTGTACTCGTGATAGCTGGTCATGGGGGTATGTATATCAAAATGATTTAATAATTTGATGCTGTTTCGTGTATCCTCCGCTGCAATCACATCCACATTCTGTAAAGTTTCCACCACACGAGGTGTCATATCTCCCAGATTGCCAATGGGGGTTGCACATAAAAACAATGTTCCAGCCATGATTTTTTCCTTCCTTTACATGATACAGTTCCGCCGTCTCCGCATTCATAAAGGCGGCTTCTCTGCATCCGACACCGCATACACGGCTCACCTGTCAATAGCCATAAATATCGTAAATTTCCTGAGTATAGACACCGGGACTCTGATATACAATCAGCGGTTTCTCCACTGTCATGCGGGGTCTTCCTCCGCGGGTTGCCTCTATCAATACCATATTGGGTTCCTTGTCCACATAGGGATATACCAGCTTCATCCGTTTTGGTTCCAGTTTGTACTGTGACAATGTCACCATAATTTCTGCCAGCCGAAAAGGTCTGTGCACCATAAAAAAATGTCCTCCGGGTTTTAATAATTTAGCTGCCTGGCGAACCACATCCTCCAACGTACAGAGAATTTCATGTCGGGCAATGGCTTTGGGCGCATCCGGATTCGTCAATCCATGGTTTCCTATCATATAGGGCGGATTGCAGGTAATACAATCAAAGGAAGCAGACGAAAAATAAGTGTCTGCTTCCTTAATGTCTCCGGTTACAATATCGATTCGGTCTGACAATCCGTTTAATGCCACGCTGCGTCTTGCCATATCCGCACTTTCTTCCTGAATCTCCAGTCCGGTCAGATGTGCACACTGATATCTGGCTTCCATAAGAAGTGGAATAATCCCCGTTCCGGTTCCCATATCTAACAAAATATCCTCTTTATCTGCATGGGCAAATCCACATAGGAGCACTGCATCCATGCCAAAACAGAATTTTCCGGAATTCTGGATAATGCGATACCCATTTCTCTGCAATTCATCCAAACGCTCATGTTCTTTGAGGTTAGCTGTCATGATGCTCCATGTTCCTTCCCGAATCACCGTTTTCTCCATAATCTTTACGAGGTCTGCTGTCCTTCCGGTGATTCTGTCGGTTTCTGTCCTGCTTGTTATGAAAGCCCTCCTGATGGTAGTTTCTGCGGCCATCATGCCTGCGGTTCTGCCGTTGTTCGCCATTATTATTTTTCTGACCGGGACGACGCTCTGTCCCTTCATTCTCATGGTTTGGGCGACGCTCTCCTGACTCATTCTGACGGTTCTGACGGCGGTCCCCCGACTCATTCTGACGGTTCTGGCGACGCTCTCCCGGCTCATTCTGACGGTTCTGACGGCGGTCCCCCGATTCACCCTGACGGTTCTGACGGCGCTCTCCCGATTCATTCTGACGGTTCTGGCGGCGGTCTCCTGATTCATTCTGATAATTGTCATTTCTGCGTCTTGGACGCTGTTCCCCGCCCTCTTCCTTTCTATAAGCCGGACGTTCCTCTACCGTCTCCTGCCTGCTCTCCTGCTTTTCTTCCTCCTCGAGCCGTTCTAACTCCATCAGCTCCTCTTTGGATAAATCCATTTTTTCTTTCTTACCATGTTTTTTCTTAAAGTGAAGCTTGTCTACCTCATACTCACGAATTTCTTTCTCATCACCAATTTCCACCACAACTTTTACAAGCTGGCGCAGTACATTCACACTTTGTACTTCTCCCTGCAAATCATCCTCGGTGGTGACAACATCACCAATATCAGGCAGTCTGCGGTTTAATTCTTCATAAGTTTCTTCTTCATTTTTCAGACAACACATAAGTCTGCCACAGACACCGGATATCTTGGTAGGATTTAAAGACAGATTCTGCTCCTTTGCCATCTTAATGGATACCGGAATGAAATCAGACAGATAACTGTGACAGCACAACGGTCTTCCACAGATACCGATACCTCCCATGATTTTTGTCTCATCCCGGACACCAATCTGGCGCAGCTCAATTCTGGTCTTAAATACACTTGCCAAATCCTTTACCAGCTCGCGGAAATCAATTCTTCCGTCTGCCGTGAAATAAAATAAAACTTTATTATTATCAAAGGTATACTCCGCGTCAATCAGCTTCATTTCCAGACCATGCTTGTGAATTTTCTCCAGGCATATCTTATAAGCATCCTTTTCTTTTAACTTATTCGCTGCTTCCTGCTCCCTGTCCCGCTCCGTAGCAATGCGGATAACAGGCTTTAAGGGCTGTACAACCTTTTCATCCTCTATCTCCCTGATATCGGAAACCACTGTACCATACTCAATTCCCCGAGCGGTTTCCACAATAACGAAGTCCCCCTTCTTTATATCGAACTGCAGAGGGTCAAAAAAATAGATTTTGCCCGCTGTACGAAATCTCACTCCTATTACTCTTGTCATCTATAAACCTCCATATACATAAAGAACTACGTCTGCTATTTTAGCACACATATTTAAAAAAAACTACTGTTTTACCCAATATCATTTTAGTTGAGCATACATTATCAGCAAATATTTTTGCGGAAAACGAGATGCCATGGCATCGCCCCCACAAAAATATATTTTACTTCATTAAATGAAATTGCTGTTTCATCCATTCTCTTTAATCGTCATCATGAGAAGCTCCATGGTTAAATCAAAGTTCACATTGGCATTGAGACGGTTCTTTGCTTTTTCCAGTGCCCGGGTAATCTCCTCAATACCCTCATAACTGCTTCTTCCGGCTATCTTGCGCAGTGTGCCAATCTCCTCCCGGAAAACCAGATGGTTGACATCGTTTGTAGCCTTAAACAACAGCACATCCCGGTACCAGATTGCCATAATGTCCAGATAATCGTTAACCTCCAGCTTATATTCGCCGATTTTTTTGATGGCAGCCACAATCTCATGCAGTTCCATATCTTCAATATATTTGAGCAGGGACAGCACTTCATTTTTGATATTCTCAAAGTCTTCACTGGAAGCCAGTGTCTTGGCTTTTCCTATATTTCCCCTGGCAAATGCCACACAGACCTCTGCCTTGTAATCAGGAATCTGCATTTCTTCCATCAAAAATTTACGCACCAGTCCGTCCGCTACCGGTTTCATGTTCAGCACTACACAGCGGCTTAAAATAGTAGGCAGAAGAGAATTTACATTGGTAGTCAGTAGCATAATAACTGCATACTCAGGCGGCTCTTCCAGCGTCTTCAAAATAGCATTCTGCGCCTGCACTGTCATTTTCTCCGCTTCATTTACAATATAAATTTTATAGGGACTGCTGTAGGGTTTGATTCCTACATCATTATTAATTCGACTGCGGATATCATCCACACTGATGGTATTCGGCTTATCGTGGGTAACCCGGATAATATCCGGCTGGTTGCCGGAAAGCGCCTGCCTGCAGGAATGACACTCCTGACAAGGCTCAATGCCTCCCTTTTCGCACTGTAATGCCATGGCAAAAATTCTGGCAATAAACTCTTTGCCTGATGCCTTTTCACCATTGATAATATACGCATGAGAGATTTTCTTTGTGGAAAGAGCATTCTGAAAATGTTCTTTCATCTGTTCCTGCCCGATAATATCTTTGAAAGTTGCCATCCCTTTTCCTCCGTATTTAAGTGAAAATATCCAAAAGCAATCCCCGGATTTCGCCTATCTTTCCCAAAATTGCAATGTTATCCTTTTCATCCTTCATAAGCTCCTGCGCCAGTTGATCCAGATTTTCATCCACCAGACGTATAATTCCGTACACCCTGTGCCGCCCTCTCCTGTCCAGAAAGTTCTCTCTGGAAAAAGAATGGGAACGAGTCACCACTTCATTCAGAAATTCCTTCACCAGTCCTCTGTAATGCTTCATATCCTTCACATCACGCCGCTTGGCAAGCTTCTCACCCTCCGCCGTAATCTCCGACATCAGACTTGCCAGTCTCTCCTGCAGTTCGGCTTCTTCCACATGACTGGCGAGCATAAATTTAAAACTGCCGTCCGTCGGTGCCGTCTGGGTCTGCTCCACTGGTACCTGGGGTGCAATCTGATTCACTTTTATATCCATATGCTCACCTTCCTCCCTCAACTAGAAATATAACTCTGCCCGAATGTATTCTATAATCTCTTGTAGACATCTATATAAATCGTCATTATAAAACCTTTTCGTTATGCCTGCCTCTGAAATTTTTTCCTCGGAAAAATCTGCGCTGTCCGCCAGAAATCTGCGGCACATTTCCTCATATTTGGGATTAGGCTGTACCTTTTCCCTGTCCAGTGCACGCTGCAGACGGATTCCATCATCTAATTCTATCATAATAGGCAACAGCTTATCTCTGCCAAAATATGCCGCCATTTTTTCATAAGCCTCCAGTGTACCTATCAGAATATAATTTTCCTTCTCCAGACAAAACTGTCCGTCATCCACTGTAAAATATCTCCAAAGACCATGAAATGTGTGATAGGACCTGTCCTCAATAATGCGTTTTTGTCCCAGCAGGCTCTGATACTCCTCTTCGTCCGTAAATATGTATTCCACACCATCCTGCTCTCCTGCCCGGATGGGTCGTGTGGTGTAGGGAACAATGGTTTTTAAAGACAATGTTCCCTCCCGCCGCAATTCCTTAAAAATTGTATCCTTACCTGTGGAACTTTTCCCCATCAGGCATATTATTTTCCCCATTTCTCCTCGCATTCCGCCGCTCAAACGACACTCAAAATTAACAGCGTGAAAAAAGCATCACAAAGTAATGCTTAAATATTCCCAGCCTGCATACTATGCGGACTTAGAAATTCTCTTCACACTTCTACCACACGTATCATGTTGGTATTACCCACCACGCCCAGCGGAACTCCTGCGGTAATTACTACAACATCTCCTGCTTTCACATACCCGGCTTCCCTTGCCTTCTCCACGGCATCCGTAAATAACTGTTCTGTATCCTCTTCCTTTGGAATCAATACCGGGTTTACTCCCCACAGAAGATTCATCTGCTGATATACCCTCTCACTCATGGTACATCCCACGATGGGGCATCCCGGACGGAAACGGGAAATCGCTTCCGCAGTAAATCCGGATAACGTAACGGTAATAATTGCCGCCGCATGTAAATCCATGGCAGTAGTACAAGTGGCATACGCAATGGCGGTGGTAATATTGTGTTTCTCTGTGTCGGAACCGCCTGCAATCATACTTCTATAATCAATGGCATGTTCTGCGCTCTCTGCAATACGTGCCATGGTTTCCACCGCTTCCACCGGATACTGCCCAGCCGCACTCTCCCCGGAAAGCATAATGGCTGTAGTACCGTCATAAACAGCGTTGGCAATATCTGTAGCTTCCGCTCTGGTAGGGCGGGGATTGTGAATCATGGACTCCAGCATCTGGGTTGCGGTAATCACAAACTTACCCTGCTCATTTGCCATCCTAATCATTTTTTTCTGCAGCACAGGCACCTGCTCCAGGGGAATCTCCACTCCCATATCTCCCCTGGCAACCATGACACCATCGGACACCTGCAGAATTTCTTCCATGTTTTCAATACCCTGCATATTTTCAATCTTGGCAATTATTTTCATATCACTGCCATTATCCTGCAACAATTTGCGGACTTCAAGAATATCCTCTCTGGTTCTTGCAAAAGAAGCTGCAATACACTCATACCCCATCTTTGCACCAAACAAAATGTCCTCTCTGTCCACCTCACTGATATAAGGCATGGACAGTACTACTCCGGGAACGTTGACACCCTTATGATTGGACACAAAACCGCCATTAATCACTTCACAGATAATGTCTTCTCCTGCAATCTCTGTGACCTTCATTTCGATGAGACCATCGTCAATCAAAATTGTCGTTCCGACATTAATGTCATTCTTCAGATTCTTATAGGAAATAGCTGCTCTCTGGGCAGTACCCAGAATCTCTCCTGTGGTCAGCACAAAAGTCTGCCCCGATTCCAGTTTTACCTTACCACCCTCAAAATCTCTCAGACGAATCTCAGGTCCTTTGGTATCCAGCATAGTGGTTACCGGAAGCCCTAATTCCTTCCTTACCTTCAGCACTCTCTCTAACCTTATTTTCTGCTGCTCATGTGTTCCATGGGAAAAATTGAATCTTGCCACATCCATACCTGCCTTCATCAACTGCCTCAGCACTTCTTCGCTTTCACTGACAGGACCTATCGTACAAACAATTTTTGTTTTTCTCATATTATATCTCACCCTTCTGTCTTTATTATCTATCTTGATTATCTGTCTTTATACTTTTATCATTATATCCTAATCTATCTCTCTTTTTCTGTCTTGATACTATATCTGCTTTAGCACCTTTATCATAAAAGAATCCTGCGTTCCTTCAATTCCCTGTACATTGAGCTGCTCTTCAATATACTTGACAATCACGTTATACTCTGTCTGGGTTAATCTCTCGCCGGGAACCAGTATGGGCACTCCGGGAGGATATAAGTTAACAAATTCTGCCACAAATCTGCCAACTGCTTTTTTCAGTGGCAGTCTTTCCCATTCCATATCCCATGCCTGTGCCAGCGGAACTGTTTCTTTGTCTCTATACTGCATCTGTCCGGCAGCATTAATCGTTTTCACCAAAGTATTCCTCTGGCCGCATTTCTCCATCTGTAGTCCCGCATCCACTGCGAGCAGCGCCTCTGTCATTCTCTCATAAGCTTCCCTGCCATCCCCAACCGTAAACATTGCCAGACAATAATCCCCTGCCGCCATTTCTAACTGCAAATGGTACTTCTCCCGCAAAATGTCATATAATTGTTTTCCAGTCAATCTGCATCTTTCAAGCGCCCCACTCTTTCTGGCTGATATTACCAGCTTTCCGATATCCTGCTTTCCTTTTTCATAGGGTAATATCTGTAAGTATCTGCACTGGGACAATTCTTTTTCCATCTGTAGATATCTCTTATAAAAATCTGCAAATAACTGCTTCCCTTTTTGTTCCACCGTCTGTAACGCATTGTCAATACTTGCCATTAATACATAGGATGGACTGCTTGTCTGGTAAATATGCAGAAAACGACGGAGTCTGTTCCTGTCTATTCTGTTCCCGTTTACATGAAGCAGGGCCGTCTGTGTCATGGCAGGCAATGTCTTATGTACACTATGAATGACTATATCTGCACCTGCCTGGCAACTGTTCTGTGGAAATCCTTCCGCCAGCCCCAGATGTGCTCCATGGGCTTCATCTACAATCAACGGAATTCCTCTTTTATGCACAATTTCTGCAATCGCCGCCACATCGGCAATGCGTCCCTCGTAAGTGGGTGAGACAATCAACACTGCCCCGATTGTTCCAGTCTGCTCCAACGCTTCCTGCACCTGGGCAGGTGTTACTGCATCATATATATTCCAACCGGCAACCATAGGTGGATATAAATAGTCTGCCTGTAACTGCCTTAAATATACGCTGTGATAAACGGATTTATGGCAGTTTCTTGCCATCAGAAGATGTCCTCCTATAGGCAGGGCTGCACTGATAGCACTCAATATTCCACCGGTACTCCCATTCACCAGATAAAAACTCTCTTCCGCGCCATATAGATTACTGGCTTTCTGCTGCAGGGCGGCGATGACCTCCTCCGGCTGATGCAAATTATCAAATCCATCGATTTCTGTGATATCCATCTGCATCACTTCCCGGGGCAGACCGCCATATTCTCTTCTCTTGTGTCCGGGCATATGATAAGGATAATAATCAGATGCGGCATATTCTGTTAATTTTTCATATAAATGCTGCGTATTTGCTTCTAACATTCCTTATCTGTCCATTCCCGTTTCGTCCTGCCGTACTATCTTTTTCAGATATCTCTTCTATATCATCTCTTTTGTACTATTTTCTGTATTTTTTCTATACGTTTTATTACCTTTCGACCACTGCACCATGTCCCTTGTGAATATGCAGAGTCTCCAGCAGAGAACACCATTTATCTGCGGTAGTCACAATCCATGCCTCCCTGCATGTGGGTGGTACAATCGTCAAAGGCCACATATGTTTTTTGATGATTTCTTTTTCCCTATCCGTCAGTTCATACTCTTTGGAGGCATTGGCAAGAGCCCTTCCCGGATGATAAAACCCATGCAGCTTGTGTGGTTTACGATAGTCTCCCACATGCCAGTCATAGAGAAAATAATCATGGAGAAGTGCACCGCGAATCAGCTCTCTCCTGCTACAGCGGATATGCAGTTTTTCACTTATTGCAAGACTATATTTTGCCACGTTCATACAGTGATTATTTACCGTCATTGTGCCATGCTGAATATGTCCTCTCGTCATCCTGAAATTAGACGACTGTAAAATATCTATTGCTTCCCTGCGAATCTGGTCGTGTAATTCCTTCTGCCGCTCAAAATGTTTTTTCCATAGCTCCACCTGCCGCGGTGTTCTTGTATGTACCGTTCTTTTTCCCATAGCCCCTTCCTTCCTTTAATAATAGTAACAGATTACCGGAAATCCTGTGGACATATATTCATATATCTGTTCCGCCATATTTAATGGCAGATTAATACATCCATGGGAACCGCTTGTAAGATAAATATCCCCGCCGAACTCATATCTCCATGTGGCATCGTGCATACCTACATTTCCATTAAAAGGCATCCAGTAACTCACCGGTGTCTCATAATCAGCCCCCCTCAACACAGCATTCCTTGTCTTATAAGTCAGTCCAAACACTCCCGGCGGTGTCATACATCCGTTACTCATATTGCCCGATACAAAATCTGTCTCCAGAACAAGCTGTCCGTTCTGATACAAATACAGATGTTGGTTTGTCAAATCTGCCTCCACATAGGAATTACCAATATCATCCCTGCCCTTCTGTGCGCCATGCATACTGTATATGGGCTCTTTTTCCATAACGTTTCCCTGATAAATTAGCTGTACCAGTTCCTCCAGCTCACCCGTTCTGTCTGTTCTCCAGCCAAATCCGCCACTGGGAAGAGTAAGCTCTGTACCAAGTGTAGTGACAAACTTCCTGTTTTTTCCATAGGTGTCATACTGTCTGGCATTCTCCTTTATAAAATCCGCCACTGCTTCCTCATTCAAAACGGGCTTCCCTTTTTCTATGGTAATCCAGTCCTTTAACTGCTCCTTATCCAGCACAACCTCCGTACCATTCCAGTCATATGTTATCCGGGTTCCAAGCCAGCGGTTCGCCTGCTGCAAACTTTTTTGCAGCGCCGTATCCTCCGCCGTCACCTTTGCTGTTTTATAGCAACCTTGTTCCTCCAAATCCACCGCCGTCTCTCTGTTCAGCAGTGCGGTGTCAATCACAATGCCTGCTGCATCCACATCCAACTCTGTCCCCAATGTCTCAGGCACCAGCGTAAACATTTGTTCCTCTTCCGAATACCCATCAATATATGCGTCCTCAGGCTTTATCATATTTTTTCTCTGAAAAGCCGGACATGCTTTCACCAAGTCATCCAGCTTCCCATTATCATACGATACTTCTGTCACAATATTATGGATGTGCTCTCTTTGAATAACCTGGAAAATCCAGAACCACTGATTCTGCTGCTCCAAAATCTCTGTAACTGCTTCCTTTGTCTTTAACGGAGTAAAATCAATATCCTCTGCCTTTATTGTCAACAAAACTTCCTTTTTGCTTTCTTCTTTAGGATTTCTTCCTATGATTTCCAGACTATAGTTCTGTACCTGTTCCAGCATCTGCACAGAAATAAAGGCTGCATCCCTATTACCGCAGATATTTCCATTGATTACAGTTCCCGGATAAAAATGACGGCTATAATACACTGCTATTCCGCAATATCCTCCCAATAGGGCTATCACTGATGCAACTGCAACTGCTATAAGAATATACTTTATCTTTTTGCCACTCCGCAATTTTTTTTCCATAGTTCTCCTCGCATCTATTTCTTTTGCTTAAAACCGAAATAAACCCATTTAATTATATCACGCATTTTGCAAAAAAAATAGTACAAACGACTCATTTTCGCCATTTGTACTATCTTTATGTCAATCTAAAGTTAATTGTGCATATTTTTACGACAGTCTTCCTTTTTTATCAAACCGGCTTCCTGCACACAAAGTTAGCCTTTCTATATCGCAGCCGCATCAATTCCTTATCACCACCCATAATGGAAGCCGGCCACCCAAATCCTGCCACCGTATCACATGGCTCTATCTCATCCTTCTGGATTTTCTCAGCCAACAAAATAAAATCATCCAAATAGTCAAGCGACAGCGGTCCTCCATTATGTGCTGGAACCATACGCTGGAATTCAGATATCCTTCTCTTTAGTTTCTTCATATTCTCCAAATGCAGTGCTACTATCTCTTTACAGCCCAGATTGTCTCCCCGGACATTTAAAAGCACTTGTGCTGCCTCAATTTCGTCACCGGTGTATAAAGTTTTCTCCAGTTTATCCAAAAAAGCAAAGGAACTGACATGATGTGCACCAATGGCTATCGCCTCCACTTCGCGACCACCCAAATCAAATACCTGCCCATCCTCCAGAGTATGAATTACATAATCAGGGTATGGAAGTCTGGTTCTTATTTCAGCCTCTCTGGCAGGTCCTTCGCCACCCTCTCCCATCCATACCTCCTGGAAAAAAGCATTACCACTGGTATGGTCATAATGTCCATGAGTATTTACCACAATAAGAGGAAGATCCGTAATAGAAGATATGACCTCAGGTAAATCTCCTTCCCCATATGCCGTATCAATCAGCAGTGCCTTTTGCTGCCCTAAGAGAAGAAAACAAGTTACATTCTGTGTCTGAATAGCCCATGCACCATAATCTGTGTAATAAGTTCCATAAATACAACCCCAGTCCGTTATATTTTTCTTATTCATATTAATCTCCATTCCGCCGCCTTTGGCTGGCGGCACAAATAGTAATGAA
>CAZRZM010000017.1:0-30071 GCA_964604575.1 uncultured Acetatifactor sp. | reverse complement strand
AAAACAGCGTAAAGGCGCATGGAACAATGTGAACCATGCGTCTTTTTTGCGTCTAAAAGGAGGTACATTTCTCCGATACAAGTACCCAAAGCATAGAGGATAAGTTAAAGCGTATCATTCTCCACGACTTAGAGCATGGGAAACCGGGAAAATCAAGAAAAAGTGATGAAAAATGATGAATGTGTCCTTGACAAGTAGCAACAGGAGCTACCGCTTCACAAATTTTTATTCGTTAATGCGACAGCCCCTTAAGTTTTGTCAATGGATTAATGGTAAGTAAAGGAATCGCCATCCCTCACAATGCAAATCATGGTTTTTCCGGTATTCAGACGGATTTCGTCGCCGTTGTCATCATAGTAGCGGGTGGCGCCATAATCACTTGTTTTTTCCCAGGTGATATGAATTCCTCTGCCATTTGTAAAATACCAGCCGTCCCTGGTGGTATCATTACACTGGAATGCCAGATAGCCTTCTCCTAACTCTTCATATCCTGTGTTCTGCACCAGAATATTTTTGAAAGCAAGCTGTTCTCCGGTGAGGGCATCCGTATGGGGGCCGTCTGTACTGCCGGATAGATGCTGGGAGCGGTAGTATAGACCATTCTTCTCATTATATTCAAAATAACATCTTGTCAAAGGATAACAGCCTGACATGTCGATGTATGTTGCATCCCGGGCATTTTCCCCATATTGCTGCAGCGTGTTTGGGTCTGCTTTTGTGGCAAATTGAAAATGTGTTTCGTCACTCAGTCCGCGATAGCTTAAGCTGTAATTTTTCTGTTCAATAGCCTCCAGAATACTTTTGCCGGTAATATAAGCGTTATGCGGAGGAATCCGCTTTGCATCACGGAAGAAGGCACTTTCATCGCTGCCATTCCCATTGATTGTCTGCGTGTCAGGGCGTTCCAGCAGTTCGTCAATAAAGAAAGGACCGCCATAATGGACAAGAACTGCATCCCATTCAAATGCCCAGTAGGCATAATAATCACGCAGACTCCGGACATTGCCAATGACTTCCAGGTTCTGCCAGTCCTCATAAACAGCCATGAGGCGTGTCATGCCTGCTTCCACATTGGCTTCATAGAGAACAGAAGCCTGGGACAGACTGTAATGCGGAATGGCAGATACTTCATTGGGTATAATGACTGCAATGGGACGCATGGTATCTAATTCCCCGTCCACCCATTCATTGGTGAGTCTGCTGCGGACCATCCCCTCTCTGGGAGGGGCGGAGTCATTTTCTGTTATGACAGGGATGGAAGAATCGGATAAGCTTTCACCGTCCGTATCATTCAAATTGCTGTCTTCCTCTGATAAAACGGGGGGATTTAAAGAGTCTTTTTGGCAGGCACACAATAAAGCTGTCATGCCCAGAAGAAAGACTAATAATTTCCATTTTTTCATACCAATTCTCCATGAAGTTTCACTGATAGATAAGCAGGGCGGTTGCAATGCCGAGGATGGCGCCAATCAGAACCTGAAGGGGGGTATGTCCCACAAATTCTTTTAATTTGTCCTGGGCGCTCAGCTCTTTTCTGCCCATATCATCAAACACTTTTATAATATCATTCAGCACGCGGGCCTGTATGCCTGTTTCCCTGCGGACACCCATGGCATCATACATCACAATGATAGCAAGAATCAGGGATATTGCAAAGGGATAACTTCCGGCGCCGTATTCCAGACAGGAAGCAGTTGCAAGGGCGCACACGGTGGATGCGTGTGAACTGGGCATTCCGCCACTGCCAACCAGACGTTCCGCTACAAATTTTTTGGTAAAAATAAAATGAATGATGGTCTTTAATATCTGGGCAATAAACCATCCGGTTACAGCGGATATGAATACGGTATTTGATGTTAAATCCTGAAAAAAGTTCATTGTTTTGTCCCAATCCTTTCTGATACTCTTATATTAGTATAAAGCAAAGTTGCCTAAAAGGCAAATGGCTGGACGTTTATCTTGCGAAAAATAGTAACAAATAGTATACTATGCTTATAAATATGCTTGTAAATATGATGAGTTGGTGGAGGGTGCCATGAGCCTGCTAAGTGTAATTGTTCCCTGTTATAATGAAGAAGAAAGCGTTGCTTTGTTTTATACAGAATTTACCAAAAATGATACTTTTTTTGGGAAAAATGGCATTGATGTTGAACTTTTGTTTATTGACGACGGTTCCAGGGATGGAACGGTCAGGGAAGTGAAGAAGCTGCGGGAACAGGACGAAAGGGTGCATCTGGTTTCTTTTTCCCGCAACTTTGGCAAAGAGGCAGCCATGTATGCAGGACTGGAGAAGTCCAGGGGAGATTATGTGGTGATGATGGATGTGGATTTGCAGGACCCGCCTGCACTTCTGCCGGAGATGTTTGGGTATCTGGAGCAGGGATACGATTCTGTTGCCACCAGAAGGGTAAGCCGCAAAGGAGAGCCGCCTGTCCGCAGTTTTTTTGCCAGAAGATTTTACCGCCTTATGAAAAAAATATCCAAAACAGAAATCATGGATGGTGCAAGGGATTACCGCCTGATGACAAGACAGATGGTGGATTCTATTCTTGCCATGCAGGAGTACAACCGTTTCACCAAGGGTATTTTTGGCTGGGTCGGTTATCGGACAAAATGGATAGAATTTGAGAATGTGGAGCGGGCGAGAGGCGAGACGAAGTGGAATTTCTGGAAACTGCTTCTCTATTCTCTTGAGGGAATCACTGCTTTTTCCACCGCACCACTGATGCTGGCATCCTTTATGGGAGTGCTGTTTGCAGTGGTGGCATTTTTACTGATTATTTTCATAATTGTGCGAAAAATTATTTTCGGGGATCCGGTATCGGGATGGCCTTCTTTAGTGTGTATCATATTGTTCACCAGCAGCATCCAATTTTTCTGTATCGGAATTGTTGGACAATATCTGGCAAAAACCTACATGGAAGTGAAAAAACGTCCGATTTATCTGGTAAAAGAGGAAGTTTAACGTTACGCGATAAAAAATCCTTGCATTTTTCGACAAGTATGTTACAATTTAAGCGACAGTCGCAGCAAAGAGCAATTTTCGATATAATACACAAATTATTTCGACATATGAAAGGGGAATTCATCGTGGAAATTGCTGCTGTTGAAAATTATGAGTTAGAGAGATACGTTACCGACATTATGTTGGACATCGGTGTGCCTGCACATCTTAAGGGATACCATTATCTGCGGGAGGCTATTATGCTGTCCGGCAGAGATATGGAGGTTGTTGGCAGTATTACAAAACTGTTGTATCCTACTATAGCGAAAAGATTCAAGACCACAGACCAGAAGGTAGAGCGTGCCATTCGTAACGCTATTGAAGTATCGTGGATGAGAGGGAATTTTGAAACTTTTGAGAAAATGTTCGGCTATTCTGCGTCAACGGGGAAAACAAGACCCACAAACAGTGAATACATAGCCAGAATAGCGGATAAAATCCGACTTGATTTCAAAGCCATGTAACGGTAATGAAATCATGAAATCGTAACTATAGAACCAGGAAATGTATGCTTTTTGCTGCGCTGCTGTAAGCAATCACGGTGTAATATCGTGGTTGCTTTTTTTTAAATTGTATAAACTATATAAATATGATAGAATGTTTCTATTCAAAAGCCATGGATGAAACATCCTGTGGACAGCCAATATGGGCAGATGGGAGAGAATATGGCTTACCTTTTGGGATTGTCAATGGCTCTGGTTCCCTATGTTCTGGGAAAGGGTGCATTACGTCTTCTGTATGGAAGTCAGAATAGTGATAACAGGAGCCGGGCAGATAATCTGCTCGTGGGATGGATGATGGTAATCGGACTGGCCGAGACAGCTCATTTGGGAGCGATGGTATTGGGGCGGTCTTTTTCTGATTGTAAAAATATATTTCTGGTAATGCTTTCTGTCCTGCTGGCAGCAGCCGTTGTTGTATTATACATTGACACAAAGGGCAGAAGTCAAAAAGGCAAAGGCAGAGAGAACCGCAGACAGGACAAGTCTCTGTCTGACGCGAAGCAGATAGTGCCTGCGCTGTTTGGTATTGTGGTACTTCTGCAGGCAGTGTATCTGATTGTCAATACTCCGGTGTATCCTGCCGGGGATATGACGGTTGAGACGGTTAATACTATAAGAAACACTGACAGTCTGTATCAGATAAATCCTATGACGGGGCAGGGATATGAGCTTGGTATGCCTTTTCGTCTGAAAATATTATGTTTGCCCACACTGTATGCAGTTCTTTGTGATGTATTCCGGCTTTCTGCCATGGAAGTGGTATGGATGGTGGTGCCGGTGATGACACTGCTTACAGGCTATGCCGCCTATTACAGTATTTCCTGTGTTTTGTTTCCAAAAGAGAGGGAGAACAGATTTTTGTTTCTGCTGTTTGTGGCACTGCTTCTTCAGGTGGGAAATTATCTGCCCGGTATGGATGGCTTTGCGGCGCAGTATGCCTTGGGCCGTGGGGTGTCCATACGGGCAGTCATTCTGATTCCCTATGTTTTTTCGGTGATTCTGCGAAAAAAATGGAAATTGGTAATATTGTGTATTCTGGCAGAAGCCTGCATAGTCTGGACGTTATACGGAATGGGAACCTGTTTCCTTATCACTGTGGCGATGGTGATACTGCAATATATATCCGGCAGAATCTCTTTCCCGGATAAGAGGAGTGAGGCGAAATGAGTGGATGGATGCGGGATGCCTGGGAGGGATGGCTTAAGTGGAACACCCAGGGGAAATTAATGGCATTGTTTCTGGCAGTTTTACTGCTGTTGTGGTTTGGCAGCCGTAAAATTAGGCGTGGAGCGGCCCGGAAGCTTCTGGTTTATGCCAGTGTGCTTACCGGTTTTGGTATATGTCCGGTGACAGCGGCTCTTCTTATGCGTTACCAGACCAGGTTTTATGATTATGTATGGATATGGAGTCTGGTGCCCATAACAATAATGACAGCCTATGGCGGAGTGGTTTTTTATACCATGCTGGCAGAGTCGGTGAGAGGCAAAGTACCCCCCGCCTCCTATCGGGCGAAAATACGGATGGCAGCGGTGCTGCTGTTTGTGGCGGCAGTGGTGCTGCTTGGCAGCAATCCGGGCAGTGCGGCGTGGGATGTGGATGCTGCCCGTCAGGAAAAAGTTCAGGCGCAGCGGGTAATAAGCATATTAGAGGAGGGGACTTCTGCAGAACAGATATGTCTGTGGGCGCCAAGGGAAATCTTAGAATATGCCAGAGCTGTGGATGGAAACATCCGGCTGATATATGGCAGGAATATGTGGGACAAGGCATTGGGAGCATATTCCTATGATACCTACAGTTATAAGCAGGAGCTGCTTTATCTGTGGATGGAGCAGGCAGCAGGAAAGGAAGTGCCCGAAAGCACTGTGTCTGAAGAGGCAGTGGCCAAACTGGATGATGCAGATGGAATTACCTGCATTAGCCTTGCCAGAGAGCTGGGAGCAGACACTATTCTGCTGCCCGGTCAGATGCCCGCAGAGGAGCTGACAGGAATAAAGGAATATTTTGGACAGCAGATAACAGATACAAAAGAATTAGAGGGATATTATCTGCTGTGTTTTTAAAAATTGCTTATGGATAAAGATTGGATGCTGTGGAGCAGATTATGGAGAGAGAAAAGAATGGGCTGGTGAGTATTATCATACCGGTCTTCAATGTGGAAAAATATATCATAGAGACGCTTAAATGTGTGGAAGAACAGACCTATCCCCATTGGGAGGTTATTATGGTGGAGGATGGCAGCACAGACAATACGGTTGCCTGTATAAAGGATTATCTACAGTCCACGCAGAATCACAAAATGCGTCTGGTGCATCAGGAGGTCAACGGAGGAGCGGCCAGAGCGCGTAACCGCGGACTGAAAGAGGCAGAGGGCAGATACATCGCTTATCTGGATGCGGATGATTTGTGGATGCCCGAAAAGCTGGAGAGAGAGCTTGCATTTATGGAAGAAAAGCAGGCAGCTTTCGCCTTTACCGGATATGAGTTTGCGGATGAGCAGGGCAGAGGAACCGGTAAAATTGTGAGGGTTCCCAACACCTTAAGTTATAAAGAGGCACTGAAAAACACCACAATTTTTACCACAACGGTGATGTTTGACACCCAAAAAATTCCCAGAGAATTATTAGAAATGCCCGTGATAAAAAGCGAGGATACTGCCCTTTGGTGGAAAGTACTGCGCAATGGCTATACTGCATATGGACTGGATGAAAATCTGGTGAAATACCGCCGTGTGGAAAACTCACTGTCCTCCAACAAGCTGGAAGCGCTGCGACGTATCTGGAATCTGTACCGCAGGGCGGAAGGCATGAGCGTTCTGGACAGTGCGTGGAATTTCTGTTTCTGGGCAGTCAGAGCCGTAAAACGCAGAGTGTGACAGGGTAGTCCGCAGGCTGGCAGAGGAAGAACCTGGCAGGTGCTTTTGGTTGTATGTTATAGACAGAATATGGTACAATAACCATATTCTACATGGGAATGAAAGAGATGGAGGCATATTTACTTCATGAATGCAAATGAGATAAAGCTGAGAAAAATGGAGTCCTTTAAGCGGTTGATAAATCTGGTTTTTTCAGCGGGCTGTATCGGACTGGAGATAGGGATTTTTGCATATAACTGGCTGGTGCATTTCCAGAACAGTGTGGTTCCGGCGCTGCGGGATTTCTGGTTTAAAGGGCATCTGCTGGAAATATCCATATATGGTGTCATTCTTCTGTTTTTGTCTGTTATGTATGGTGGTATGCGCATGGGATACCTGAAAAATGTAGAGCTTATCTTTTCCCAGGTGTTTGCCACGTTCATTGCTAATATCATTATTTATGGTGAGTTGTCTGTCATGGCATTCCAGTTGTTTGTTCCACATATTTTTATCCTGATGATGCTGGAGCAGACGGTGGTGATTATTATTTACATTAACATTGCAAACCGGATTTACCGCTCGGTGTTTCCTCCCAGAAAACTGCTTCTGGTACACGGTGACCGCCCGATTCAGGATATCTGCAATAAATTTGAGGGCAGACGGGACAAGTATATCATTGTAAAAAATGTGCATATCAGGGAAGGCGTGGAGAATATCTGCGCCCAGATTTCCAGAGAGTACGAAGAGGGGGAATATAATGCCATTGTGATAGGAGATATTACAGTGGAGGAGAGGAATCTGATTTTAAAATATTGTTATGGACGTTCCATACGGGTATATGTACTGCCCAAAATTCCCGATGTGATTATGATGGGGGCGGAGGAGCTTCATATTTTTGATACACCCATGATGTTGACGCGGGAATACAATCTGGCGATTGAACAGCGATTTGTAAAACGTATGATTGATATTCTATGCTCTGCTGCTCTGCTGGTGATAGCTTCTCCTATTATGCTGGTTACGGCTATTGCCATCAAGCTTTACGACGGGGGGCCTGTTCTTTATAAGCAGGTTCGCTGTACCAAGGACCGCAGGGAGTTCAATATTATGAAATTCCGCAGTATGCGTGTGGATGCGGAGAAGGACGGTGTGGCGAGACTGGCACAGAAAAATGATGACCGTATTACACCAATTGGAAAATTTATCCGCAAATGCCGTGTTGACGAACTGCCCCAGCTTATCAATATTTTAAAGGGGGATATGTCTTTTATCGGTCCCAGACCGGAGCGCCCGGAGATTATCGCCCAGTATGTAGAGATTATGCCGGAGTTTGTTTTCCGTATGAAAGTGAAAGCAGGTCTGGCGGGTTTTGCGCAGGTGTATGGCAAATACAATACATCGCCCTACGATAAGCTGAAACTGGACTTGATTTATATTGAAAATTATTCCTTGTGGATGGATTTAAAGTTAATGCTGCTGACCTTAAAGGTTCTCTTCTGGCCCGACAGTACCGAGGGCGTGGAAAGTGAGCAGATTACGGCACTCAGGGCAGAGATGGAGAAATCCAACACCAGAGATTTGGACTAAAGGAGGTTTCCTGTGCAGAACTGGAAAAATGCAAAAGAGCCCTTTGATTTAAAATTGTTTGTATATCACTGTGTCCGCGGACTGCCATTTATCTGTCTGGGGGCACTTTTGGGGTTACTCTTGATAGGCGGAGGGTATTATCTGGGTAAGGTGGCATTGGCTGCGCCGGCACCCTATCAGGTGGTGGACAAATATTATGTGGAATATGGAACGGACCCGCAGATTCTCAACACCTATTCCTATTTTGCCGGATATACATGGGATGACTGGATTAAAAGTGATGAATGGGTGGAGCCGGTGCTTGGGAAGCTGTCCTTTCCCATGACAAAAGAAGAGCTTGTGGATTCACTTAGTGCGGAAATTAAGTCGGATGTGCGGATTCCTTATATTACGGTAACGCATGAAGAAGCGGATAAAGCAGAAGAGATTGCATATGCCTATGAGCAGGCGATGCTGTCCTTTGGAAGTACGCAGAAAGAGCTGATTTCCATACGGCTGATAGATACGGAGGGGCCTTTGCCCGAAGCCAGAGATATCCGCGTTCTGCGGGCGTGTATTCTGGGACTGGCAGTGGGTGCGTTTCTTGTCTGGTTTATGATAGGATTTTATTATATTCTGGATGGAAAGGTGTATGTGCCGGAGACATTCACATACCGTTATGGTATTCCTGCCGCCGGATTTGTTAACAGGCGGGGGGAGGCTTCAGGGGACCTTTCGGCCAATCTGGATTATCTGCTTAGAGGAAAGAACCGTATCGGAATCACCGCAGTGGATGGGGGAGTGGACTTAAAGGCGGTGGAAAAACTGTTGCCCCGGAGGGAGTATACTTGTATTTCCAGTCCTCTGCAGGTTGCGGAGAGTGGGGATATTCTGCGCGGAACGGACGGAAATCTGTTGTTGGTGCAGGCAGGAAGAGATGTGGGAGGTGCAATCGATGCACTGCTGCATCTGTGTAAAGTGCAGGATGTTCCGGTGACGGCAGCAGTTCTGGTGAATGTAGACCAAAAGCTGGTTGCCTACTACCGTTTTAGTATTGTAGGGAAGTCCCGGAATGGAGGAAAGTTTGAAAGTAAACTTTCAAATATTGAATTGATGTCCGCTAAAGCGGACAAGGGGTGTAAAAATGACATTACAGTTGTTGGTGGCAGCAATGAACAAGGAGCCGGAGGCATTGGCGGAGGAAATGCGGATTGACAGTGATGCGATTATTGTCAGTCAGGGCGGCGGATACCGTTACGAGGAGATTGCTTTCAGGGGACATACCATCCGTTATTATTCCATGTCGGAGCGGGGTGTAGGTTTAAACCGTAATACCAGCCTGTTTCGCGCAGAGGCGGACATCAGCGTATTTGCGGATGAAGATATTGTATATGAAGAAGGATATGCGGGAAAAGTGCTGAAGGCATTTGAGCAGTATCCCCAGGCAGATGTGCTGCTGTTCAATGTGCAGGCGGCTCCCGGCAGGGAGACTTACCATACAGAAAGCTTTGGCAGGGTGCACTGGTATAACAGTGGCAGATATCCCACCTACAGCTTTGCTGTGCGCACAGATAAAGTGCGGAAGCATAATATTACGTTCTCCCTGTTGTTTGGCGGTGGCGCCAGATACAGTAATGGGGAAGACAGCCTGTTTCTGCATGACTGTCTGAAAGCAGGATTGAAAGTGTATAAGGTGCCTGTTCAGATTGGAAAGGAAACTCCCAGGGAATCCACATGGTTTCAGGGATATAACGAAAAGTTCTTTTATGACAGAGGGGTGCTCTACCGTCATTTATATGGCTGGATGGCGCGTATCTGGGCATTTCGCTTTGTATTTACCAAGAGAGCCGGGATGTGCAGGGAGATTCTCTGGAAAAAAGCATATAAAATAATGGTGCAGGGAATCCGGGACGCGGACATGTAGTGAGGACGGAAAGGTGAGACAAGCCTATGCGGCGGAATGCGAGGAGAAATGAAACAAAAGTATGGGGATAAATCAGGGAGCACTCCCATGTTCAGTATTATTGTGGTGGCGTTGAATCCCGGTGGAAAATTAATAGAGACTTTTGACAGCATCCGAAAACAGACCTTTACCGATTATCAGGTGGTAGTTAAGGATGGAGGTTCCACAGATGGTTCCATGGAAAAGCTGACAGCTTATCTGGAGCAGTGGCAGGAAGGTATTGGACGAGTGGAGATAGCAGCCTGCAGGGACAGCAGTATCTATGATGGAATGAATCAGGCGGTAAACTATGCCAAAGGTGATTATCTGTATTTTTTAAACTGCGGGGATTTGTTTGCGGATGAGAATGCCCTGAAGCTGATAGCAGAGGCTGTGATACGGGACAGAGAAAAAGGCCAGGAGGCACAGCTTTACTACGGTAATATTCTGGACGTTCTGCGTGGTCAGGTGGTAAGCTCTAATCCGCATATGGATGCTTTTGCCTGCTACCGTCATGTTCCATGCCATCAGGCATGTCTCTATTCCAGAGAGTTGTTCGCCACAAGAGGATATCGTCCCAAGTACCGGGTGAGGGCAGACTATGAGCACTTTCTATGGTGCTTTTTTGAAAAAAAAGCCCGTCTGTGCCATGTGCCGGTTACGCTGGCGGCATATGAGGGGGGCGGCTTCTCGGAGACAAAAGAAAACCGCAGGCGTTCCGCCAGAGAGCACAGCGAGATTACAGCTTTGTATATGAGTAAGGGGCAGAGATTCCGCTATCGGATGATTCTGCTTTTGACGCTGGCGCCTCTTAGAAGAAAGCTGGCGGAATCTGTCAGATTCGCAGGCTTTTATCAGAAGTGTAAGAGCAGATTGTATAGGAAAAGGAAATAGGAGTAAATGGTACTGTATATTGGAATTACCGTTTTTGCACTGTTTTTGGGATGTTTTTGTAATAGTGCCGGGCAGGGTGCGGAACATGTAAAGCTACATACAACCCATGGTTTTGACAGACAGCGCGCTTTGAATCTCTGGATGTGCATGGGGATTTTCGTAGTGTTGTCCGGGGTGGCGGTCTGTCGTATTGCCAACAGTAATGACTACTGGGGTTATGTGGAGATGTTCAGCCTGATTGCCCAGGGCAGGCATGTATCCTCGGAATTTGGGTTTAATTATTTTGTGCTTTTGATGCAGGCAATTTTTGGCAGGGAACAGTATCTGCCTATTTTTGGGGCAATTTCCCTGATAACTATTTTCTTTTTTTTGAAGGCCCTTTACGACCAGAGTGAGTGGTTTGTGGGAACCCTGTTCCTGTTTCTGATGAACGGCTTTTATTTTTCCAGTTTTAATTCTATACGCTATTATCTGGTGCTGGCGATTGCGGTCTACAGTATGAAGTATGTGCTGCGGGGCGAATATGGCAAGTTTATCCTGTGTATTCTGGCGGCGGCAACCTTTCATAAGACAGTTCTGGTGGTGATACCTGTTTATCTGGCGGTAAAATGGCTCTCAGAGAAGAAACTAAAGTGGTATCATTATGTGATTGGTGCGGTCTGCGTACTGAGTCTTGTGTTTGGAAGGGAGCTTTACCGCCGGATTATTTTCTTTTTCTATAAATTCTATGAGGATTCCGTCTTTGATACAGTGCGGTATTCCTATACGAATATCGGGAAGTGTCTGGGCACGCTGGTGTTGTCCGGTGTCTGTTACAGGACAGCGCTGAAGGAGGATGTCAGAAACCGTTTTTATTTTTTCCTGAATCTGGTGGGACTGGTGACTTATACATTTGGAGCGTTTATTCCAGAGGTATCCAGGATTGGCTATTATTTTACTATCGGACAGATTTTTTTGATTCCCCATCTGCTTCGGAGTATGAAAAAGGGATGGCTTAAGAATTTTTTCCTTGCAGGCACGATAGTGGCATTTGTGGCGCATTTTGCGCTGTTTCTGAGAGACGCTTATTCAGTGGATATCCGGCTGCTGCCTTATTTAAACTGGATATTTAATTAAACAGAAGGTGTGGAAGAAAGGGAGGAAGAATGATTAGGGTACTGTGGTTATGTAATTTTATGCTTCCTGCGGTAGCCGGAAAGCTGGGAATGGAGGCTACGAATAAAGAGGGCTGGATTAGCGGGCTGGCATCGGTGGTGCTAAAGAGGCAGCAGGACAATGATATTCACCTTTCTGTGGCATTTCCGGTGGGTGAGGAGCAGGACGGCTGTTTCGATACACTTGTTATGGCAGAGGGGGGCGGACTGGATTATTACGGATTTTATGAGGATACCGCTCATCCTGAGCAGTATGATGCCGGGCTTGAGGAGCGGCTGAAAAAGGTGGTGGAGCGCGCAAATCCTGATATCGTCCATTGTTTTGGAACGGAATATCCCCATACTTTGGCGATGTGCAGGATATTTCCACGCAGAGAGAGGATTTTAATTGGGATTCAGGGGCTGTGTGCAGTCTGTGCCAACGCATATATGGCGAATCTGCCGGAAAAAATTGTTAAAAGTGCAACTGTCAGAGACCGTCTGCGAAAAGATACCTTGTTAATGCAGCAGGAAAAGTTCGTGCGCCGCGGCGTGATGGAGAGGGAGGCGGTCGGGCTGGCAGGAAATGTCACGGGACGTACTCCCTGGGATAAGCACTATGCGTCGGAGTGGAATCCGCAGGCGGTGTATTATCCCATGAATGAAACGCTGCGCTCCAATTTCTACGAGGGAGTCTGGCGGGAAGAGAATGCCATACCCCATTCGATTTTTTTGAGTCAGGGTAATTATCCGTTGAAGGGGCTTCATTATATGCTTCTGGCATTGCCGCAGATACGAAAGGAATACCCGGATGTGAAGGTGTATGTAGCCGGAGACAGTCTGGTGAAATACGATACCTGGAAAGATAAACTGAAAATCTCTGCTTATGGAAAATATCTGCGTAGTCTGATACAGGAATGGCAGTTGCAGGAGCAGGTGGTTTTTCTGGGAAGTTTAACGGCACAGGAAATGAAGGAAAGGTTTTTGAAAAGCCATTTGTTTGTCTGCTGTTCGTCGCTGGAAAATTCACCCAATTCGCTGGGAGAGGCGATGCTGCTGGGTATGCCCTGCGTCAGTGCGGATGTGGGAGGGGTGCCCGGTATTTTTAAGGACAAAGAGGACGGAGTGCTTTATCACGGATATCGTACTGCCGCCAATTCCTTCGATAATATGCGTGATGTGGAAGACGGAAAAGAGGAAACGCTGGATAATATTGTAAATAACCTGACGGCTGCGGTTTTAGAAATTTGGAAAAACCCGGAGAAAATGCAGATATACTGCGATAATGCAAGAAATCATGCACAGAAAAATCATAATAGAGAAGAAAATTATAGGAATTTGACAGAAGTCTATGCAAATATCGCAAACAATATAAATATTGTTGGAAGTGAGTGAAGGTGTGAGGAAGATTGAAAATTAAAATTTTCAATCCCAAGTTTGTGCGCACACGCCCAAACTTGAAATGCACAAAAAACATGTGCACATGGAGGAAACATGAAATTTATTTTTATATCCAACTATATTAATCATCATCAGATACCTTTCTGCGATGCCATGTACAAGATGCTGGGGAAGGATTTTGCTTTTATGCAGACCCAGCCCATGGAGGCGGAGCGGGTGGCAATGGGATGGCATGAGGATGTAAAGTGTCCCTATCTGCTGAAATATTATGAGAACCCGGAGTACTGTAGGAGGGAGATTGAGGATTGCGATGTGGTGATGTTCGGCGGTGTGGAGGACGAAAATTACATTGCAAAGCGGCTTGCCGACGGTAAGCCTGTGATACGGTGCAGTGAGCGCCTTTACAGAGAGGGACAGTGGAAAGCAGTGTCTCCCAGAGGCTTACGGAAAAAATATCTGGACCATACCCGATATCGCAGGCAGGAGATTTATATCCTCTGTGCCGGCGCCTATGTGCCCTCGGATTTTCATATTGTCAGGGCATATCCGGGTAAAATGCTGAAATGGGGATATTTCCCGGAGACAAAGCATTATGACATGGAAAAACTGTTTGGGGGGAAGAGGGCAGGCACGATTTTGTGGGCTGCCAGATTTCTTGCCCTGAAACATCCCGAACTGCCCATAGAACTGGCAAAGTGGCTGAAAGGGCAGGGATATGAGTTTCATATCAATATGATTGGCGGCGGTGAGAGACAGGAGGAAGTGGAGCGGCTGATTGCAGAATATCAGGTGGAGGAGAGTGTAACGTTAATGGGCTACCGTACCCCGGAGGAGGTGCGGACGGCAATGGAGGAAGCGGATATTTATCTGGCGACCAGTGACCGTCTGGAAGGCTGGGGCGCAGTTGTGAATGAGGCGATGAACAGTGGCTGCGCGGTGGTGGCGGACCATATGATGGGGGCAGTTCCTTTTTTGTTACAGCATAATAGAAATGGAATGATATATCAGGACGGACAAAAACAGATGTTTTTCGGGCAGGTAAAAAGTCTGCTGGATGACAGAAGCTTATGCAGAAAGCTGGGAGAAGCCGCCTATCACACCATTGTGGATGAATGGAATGCGGAGGAGGCGTCGAAAAGACTGGTACAATTCTGTGTGGAACATGGTTTCTTGTCTGCACCGGATATGGATGGACAAGATACGGATGAAAAAGATGTGGTGGAAACGTCTGGTGCCAGTGGGAAAAGAGGGGACGGTATGATGCAGAGAGGACCCTGCTCACCTGCTCCGGTGATTTCCGAGAGAAAAATGTTTTCTTTTTTGATGAATGGAGGAAATGATGGATACCCCAATGCTTAGTATTATTGTACCGGTTTACAATATCGTAGAGTATCTGCCCCGCTGTGTCCATTCCATCACAGCACAGACCTATACCAATCTGGAGATTCTGCTTGTAGATGACGGTTCTACAGACGGGACGGGTGTATTATGCGATGAACTTGCAAAAGAAGATAACCGAATCAGGGTTTTTCATAAAGAAAACGGCGGTTCTTCCTCCGCCAGAAATCTGGCATTGAGGGAGGCAGGAGGAGAGTATTTCGGCTTTGTGGACAGTGATGATTATATTGCGCCGCAGATGTATGAAAAACTATACTCTGCCATTGAGAAAAATGGAGTACTAATGGCACAGATTGGCAGAGATGAGATAGATGCCGCGGGCAATCGGCTTCCTGATATCTGTGAACCGCCAGGAGAGGAGATGCTGGTTGGCAGCGAAGCTTTTTTGCGGGAATTACTGATGCACAGAGGAGACAGTTCTTTTTGTACAAAACTGGTTCACAGGGAACTTTTTAAAAACAGAGAATTTCCTATGGGAAAATTAAACGAAGATTTTTATCTGCTGGTGCATATGCTTAAGGACTGTCAGAACATAGTATCTTTGCCGGAACAGACATATCATGTGTTTTACCGGATAGGAAGTAACTCCCGCAGGAAGGATAAAAATGATTTTTCCAGAGTATATGGGGACTGTGTGGACAATGCGGATATGGTGATGGAACTGGTGGAGGAGTTTTTTCCGGATTTGGCGTCTGCTGCTTTGCGTTTCGGGGTGTTTCAGCGTCTGGAGTATCTGCTGCATATTCCTATTGCGCAGATGACAGAGGAACAGGGACAATATCAGGCGATTGTGAAATGGATGCGCAGAAATTGGCTGCGGAGTATGGCAAATCCTTTGCTGACTTTCAAAAACAAGTGTTATCATACGCTGTTTGCTCTTTCCCCCAAAGGTATCCGTGTGTTACATGCAAAAATGAAAAAAATTTAAGAAATGAAAGAAATCAGAACTTTTGACAGATGTTTGTCGTTTGTTAGTTTATGAGTATTTGACTGATTTCAGGCGATTGGGCCGAAATGTTATATGACTGGCAGACAAAGAATGACAGTGCAGGTAGTTACTGGAAGCAGTTGCATTTTTTTGTCGGAAAATGTTATGATGTTTTTGTCCCATCCGGCGGAAACAGGTTTTGCAACTATTCAGAGCCATTCGCGAAATGGACAGGAGATAAAAGGAAACCAGGTTTGACAAGTAAGGAGTTACGCATGAAGAAATTATGGAGTTTGTTAGGAATTGTGCTTGTGACGATATCCTTATCAGGCAGTGGATTACAGAAGATGAAAGTATATGCCCTTGAGCCGGAGGAAGAGGCGGTTGTGGAAGAGGCGAGAGCCGCCCTGTCCGCCATCGTATCCGACAGGGAGATTATGGCATTGGTATATATGAGCGATGAATATGCTGTCAAAGCGGATGCAGACAGTAATAGTGATACAGTGCTGACGGTACCCAGCGGACAGACCGTTTACATTGAAGATGTGAAATTAACTGATGATTACCAGGTCTGGGAGTATGTGAGCTTTGATGTAGGAGAGCAGCAGTATCACGGATATGTGGAGCGTTCTTATCTTGCCTGCTCGGATGAGCGTTTTCTGGAGTGGGAAGGTATGTATGGAATGAATCCTGAGGTGTATACCATGTATGCGTTGGACGGTGAAGGCACAGTCAGAAGTGCGTATGCGGATGTGGAACAGTTTCCTTCCAGTTATCAGTCCGCGCTGAAAGCACTGAAGGATAAACATCCTAACTGGATGTTTGTTCCCATGAATACCGGATTGGACTGGAATACGGTAATTGCAAATGAGATTGGCGGAGGAAAAAGTCTGGTTCATAAGAGTCTTCCGGATTATATGAAGGAGGGCGTTTACGATGATAACAACTGGTATTACGCATCGGAGGAGATTTTAAAATTTTATATGGATCCCCGCAATGGTCTGACAGAGGATGCGATTTTCCAGTTTGAACAGCTCACTTATAATGCAACATATCATACGGAGGAAGCGGTAGCGGCGTTTTTGGATAATACTTTTATGAAAGGAGATAAAAACGCGCCGGGAACAGTCATGACCTATGCCCATATCATCTGGGCAATCGGTAAGGAAGATATTAGGAAGGTCAGTCCTTTCCATCTGGCGTCCCGTATTTATCAGGAGCAGGGAGATGGAAACTCTCCGTTGATTTCAGGAACTTATAAAGGATATGAGGGTTACTACAATTATTTTAATGTGGGAGCTACCGGCACCACCACACAGCAGGTAATTGAGAATGGTCTGGCTTATGCAAAGTCCCAGGGATGGAATAACGCATATTATTCTATTCTGGGCGGTGCGGATGTGATTTCCAAAAACTATATCCGCAAGGGGCAGGACACCTTGTATTTACAGAAATATAATGTGAATCCCCAGAGTGCCCATGCACTTTATACGCACCAGTATATGCAGAATATTTCCGCGCCCACCAGCGAGGCAAAGACTATCCGGAATCTGTATGGAAAAGCAAACTCACTGGAAAATACCTTTGTGTTTAAAATTCCGGTATTTAATAATATGCCTGCTTCGCCATGCCCCAGACCCTCCTCTTCCACAAATGTAGTGTTACAGATTCCCGGTGGTTATGACAGCACGGTGTATCTGGACGGTGTGGCATATGGTTCCAGTGCCAGAAATGGGAGAAATATTGTGAAAGCATCCGGCACAGGTGCAAAAACGGCAGTGGTGTATCAATATAATTCCGCGGGTGTTCCTACCGGAATGTATGTCTGGACGTTAAATTATGCAAACGGAGCCTATACGGTAACGGCACAGCCGGATTTGAAGGATTTGCTGACTTACCATGGTTTTTCCATCCGTATAACGGGAAGACCGGGAATCCGCTTTAAAACTGGAATTTCCAAAGATGTGAGAGTAAAACTGACTTCTACCGGAATTAATGGGTATAAGCTGAAAGAATATGGCACATTGATTATGAACAAAGCGAATATGTCCCAGTATAACATGGTAAAGGATGGCGAGAAAGTGCTTAGTGGTATGGCATATGGTATCAATGAAAATGGAACACTGGATGACAAAGTGTTTGAGATTGTTTCGGGAAGATATCGGTATACTTCGGTACTGGTAGGACAGCCGGTGAACCAGTATAAGACGGAATATGCTTTCCGGGGATATATTATTTTGGAGAAAGATGGTTCCCAGATAACCCTTTATGGACCTGCAAGGGCTAAAAGTATTTATGATCTGGCAAAGCAACTAATTGATACGGGCAGTTATGCACCTGGGTCTGATGCAGATAATTTCCTGCGTAAACTGATATCCGATGCGGATAGTCTGACAGGTACACAGTAACATGATGAAATGCAGTCGCTTTTTATAGAAGGGAATGTTGATAAATGATGAACAAGAGATGGATATATGTAGTGACAGTCTGCTGCCTGCTGCTTGCAGGATGTGCACAGGGAAAAGAGGAACAGCAGGGCTCGGTATCCGGAGGACTTCCGGGAACGGTCTCCCAGCCTGCACTTTCGGAAGAAGAGAAGCAGGTGCAGGAACTGGAACTTCGTTACAGCCAGGGGGAAGCTTCTCTGGAGGACTATCTGAAGCTGGCAGATATTTATGGAGAACAGGGGCAGGTCCGCAGACAGAGAGATTTGCTGGAACAGAGTTATAGATTGTTTGATGATACCCAGTCTTTTCTGCGTCTTCAGGAAATCACTGTGAATCTGGCAGAGGAAGAACTTTCTATCAGAGAGCAGGCCGAACTGATGCTGCAGAATCTGGAATTGGAGGAATATCGTGACGAAGCGGTAAATCTCATCAGTACCAGCCAGTGGTTCGATACCATGATGCCCAAGCTTTATGAGGGCAGACGAAGCTATTATCTGGAGAAAAACAATACCACAACACTTGTTATCCAAATAGGTTACGGCGCGGATGGAACTGCTTATTCCGATGTCTGGTATCTGAAAGAGGACGGACAGGCAACCATGCTCAGTTATGTGGGAAATGTGATACAGATGCTGACCTGTAACATAACGGACGGAATTTATGACGGCCCTTTTGAAAGCTGGATTTGTAACGGAGCTACGGGGGATGTTATCCAGGAGCAGGGAAGCTTCGTGTATGGCAATCTGAGTGGAGATTACACCACAAAGGTGCACACCGGCAGCGCGGAGGGAGAGGCATATTCCTTGTGGTGCAATCGGAGAGATATGGATTATACCACCTATTCCGGTCATTTTGACGAGCAGGGCAATACCACTGTGGAGCAGCCTGACAATAGGAAAATGCAGAGCCTGTTAAAGGACAGTGGCAGCACACAGGGGGTGGTGTATGCTTATAATAACAGCAAGGAAAAATGTCTGTTTATAGGACTGGAGGAAGGTCAGGAGGCGGATACATTTGCCTTTGAAAGCAATATGATGGGCTGGCGGGACTTCCCCCAGTTTGCAGCTTATGCAGTGGCAGACCGGAATCTTGTGGAGGAAAACGCAGGAGGAGAAAATAACTTAGAAAACGACAGTCCGGAAAACAGTAGTATGGATGGAAATATGACAGATACACCGGCAGTACAGGTACGCATTTTTGACGGAGAGGTTCAGGTACTCATGGATGGTGTATGGGTAAGTGGCGGAAGAGTAGAAGAGCTGGGCAGACAAGACCCGTTCTATGTATATGCAGCAGAAGGCGGCAGGCAGAGTGGAGCAGCAATGGGAAGCGATGGTATGGAAGCAGGCTATGGTACTGTGGATGTGCAGACGAGATTAAATACATGGAACCGTACCGGTGGCACGATTCCCAAGGAAAGTACTACAACTACACAGAAACCTGCTACCAGCAAACCTTCCAGTAAGCCCACGACACCAAGTACGGAGCCGGAAACGCCTTCCGAGCCGGCACCGTCCACACCAAACCCTGCACCTTCCAATCCAAGCCCGGCACCGTCTACACCCAGTCCGGCACCGTCTACACCGGAACCGGTCACACCGTCGGATCCTCCCGTTGGTAATGATGTAGATTCAGAATGGTCGGTTGATGTTTTATCATAATATATGTATATGATACCGACAGAGGGATGTAAATTCTTCTGTCGGTTTTAAATTCATAGGAAATTTTCATTTTTATAAAAACATATTGACAAAAAATCAAATATATATTAATCTTAAATCACATATCAGGGACAGTCTAAACCATTTCGGTTGCAATTCCCCATATGAACACAAATGAAGATGGTGGAAGAGCAGATAGGAAATGGCGGAACTACAAAAACAGATAGATACCTATTTTTCTTCTGCCGGAGAAAGGAAGAAAAATATGGTGCAGGAACGCAAAACACTGGAAGAATTAAATCTTCTGGACAATTTTCTGTTTGGACAGATGGTATCCCATCCCGAGTACGGTGAGGAGTTCAGCAGGCAGATTTTACAGATTATCCTGCAAAGGAGCTTTGGGTGTCTCAGGGTGATTCCCCAGAAATTATATTATGGGAGTGACACGCGGATGCATGGAGTTGTACTGGATGTCTATCTGGAGGAGACGGAGGAGGATAAGGCGACAGTTTATGATGTGGAGCCGGAGAAGAATAATGATTCCAGAGCGGTAAAGGCATTGCCTAAAAGAGTGCGCTTTTACCATTCCAAGATTGATGGAAGGAGTCTGAAGTCAGGGGAGACATATGAAAAATTGAAAAAAGTCATTATTATTATGATTATGCCTTTTGACCCTTTCGGGCTGGACAGAATGATGTACACAATTAAAAGTAGTTGTATGGAAGTGCCTGATATGCCCTATGATGATGGAGCATCTACCATTTTTCTCTATACGAAGGGAACAGTGGGAGTGCCATCAGAAGAACTTCGCCAACTGCTTGCCTATATGGAGCGCAGCACCGAAGACAATGTGTTAAACGATGTACTGTACAAGCTTCATGATATGGTACAGCATGTAAAACATGAAGAGGAGGTGTCCATAAGTTATATGAGGATTTTTGAGGATGATGATGAAAGAGAAGCCAGAATAAGGCAGAAAGTTACAGAAGAGTTGTTAAGCAAGGGAATGGAGCAAGGAATACAGCAGGGAATACAGCAAGGAATACAACAAGGAGTGGAAGCCATGATTCTTGATAATCTGGAGGAAGGGGTTGATAAAGAAAGAATCCTTTCCAAGCTGGTAAAAAGATTTCAAATTAGTGAGGAGAAGGCAGAAGAGTATTATGCGCGATTTGCGGTGTCTGGATATTAATCAGGAAATAAGATAGTAAAAAAGCAGTGCATTATCTGAATGCCACTGCTTTTTTGTGTGATGTGTCTCTATCAGTCCGAATGTTGACGGATGGGGGATTTTCCTATACAAAAGAGGAAGATTATGGTACACTGAAATAATCAAAATAATGGTGGGAGATTGCAAAATGAGTAATGGAATAAATCGTGGTAACGGAAAAAAAGTACAGACAGAATCTTTCGCAACTACATGCTATCTTTTTTTTCGACAAGTTCTGGATTATCTCATTTGTATCTATATGTTGCTGATTATTGTGGTAATGCCCTTTTACTTTGAGGATGGATTTACCCATATAGGAACGGACAAGCATATTTTTTTCCGTAACTGCAGTTTGAACATAGGAAAACTGCTGATTCCTGTCCTCGCAGCGTGTGGTGTGTGCGGAATAATCCGGCATATAGCAGAATATCAAGAAAGAAAACAATTTCAAAACACACATGGAAAGTATTGGAGGTCTGTGCTGAAGACATGGATACGGACATTTACCTGTACCGATATCTTTGCCCTGCTTTATGGAATCAGCCTGATAGTGTCTTACTGCTGTTCAGATTACAAAGATACGGCATTGTGGGGGACACAGGGATGGTTTATGGGTCTGATTCCACAACTGTGTCTGCTTGCAGGTTATTTTTGTATTTCCAGATTGTGGAAAGCGAGAGATTGGATGTTCTTATTATTTTTACCAGTGTCAGCAGTGGTGTTTGGGCTGGCTGTTTTAAACCGATTTGGCATTTATCCCATAGACATGAAGCTGAAGGATCCTAATTTTATTTCCACGATAGGTAATATTAACTGGTATTGTGGATACATGGTGTCTGTTTTTTTTGCCGGACTTTATCTGTTGTGGCAGAATCGGAGAATAACAATGGACAAAGAGTATGATACTAAGAAAAGATGGACGCATATTCTGTTGGTATTGTATGTGGGAATTGGTTTTGCAACGCTGGTAATTCAGGGAAGCATGAGTGCTTTTCTTGCTCTCGGAGTTGTTCTGGTGGTACTTTTTTGCATGTCCGCGAAGGACAGTAACTGTATGATGAAGTTTTGGCAGATAGTACTTATTCTGGCGGTATCATGCCTGGTTCTCATGGGTGTCCGGCTGTCTGGAATGGGAGAAATTAATTATAAGGACGGACTGATTGATTTGTGTACAAATAGTCTGTTTCCGCTGGGACTTCTGCTGTTGTCAATTTTCTGTATTGTGGTGCTTGCAGTGACAGAAAAGAAGGAATGTTATCCGAAGAAATTTTTCTGCATCCTTGCGTGGATTGTGGGACTGGGAACGGTTGCAGGCATAATTGCGGTTATAGGGATGATTGTGGTAAATACACTGCGTCCGGGTAGTCTGGGGGTTTTATCGGAATATAGTTTTTTTACATTTTCCAAGGAGTGGGGCAGCTTCCGGGGAGCAACCTGGCGTATCGGAGCGATGTGTGTGCAGGAGCAGAGCTGGCAGCAGAGACTGGTCGGTGTGGGGCCCGACAGTATGGAAGCATTTATCCGTAATGCAGGCAGTCAGGAAATGCAGACTCTGCTGGTGCAGGCTTTTGGGGGATTACGGCTTACCAATGCCCATTGTGAATGGTTTACCATATTGATTAATACAGGGATTTTTGGAATGGTCAGTTATGCGGGAATGATGGTCAGTGCAATTATTTGTTTTTTGAAACAAAAGAAAGGTACTATTGATATTATAGGCGCCTGTGGTCTGTGTGTGCTGGCATATACGGTCAATAATATGGTCAGTTTCCAGCAGTCCATGAGTGTGGCGACGATTTATGTGATTCTGGGAATCGGAAGGGCATATCTTGGCAGGTTGCACATAAGAGAAAATGGTGATAAAATAGTATGATTGGATTAGTGGTGGAGATGGCTGGAAGAAAGGCAGTATAAGTATATATGATAGAAAAGAATTTTTTGAAAATACCCATAAATCGGATTATTGCATTGATACTGATGGATGTTATGGCAATTGTTGTCACATCTTTTGCTGCTATTTATATTCGTTTTGAATTTAGTTTTGCAGGAATACCAGTGGAATATCTGGAAAAATTTCGTGTGATTCTGCCATATAATATTGTGATTACCATTATTTTCTTTGCGTTGTGGAAGCTGTATAAAAGCGTATGGCGTTATGCCAGTGCAACGGAACTGATTAACATTGTATTTGCCACAACCTGTGCAGCAGTGGCGCAGGCCGTGCTGTGCTATTTTATGAATCAGGGGATGCCACGCAGTTACTATGTTATATACTGGTTTCTGCTTTTTGGTGCATGTTGTCTCATACGTTTCAGTTACCGCATCCTGCGGGTGCTGAATGCAAAACGTGCAGGGAGGTTTGGCTCCAAGGCGGATAGAAGTAATGTAATGCTGATAGGCGCCGGAGCTGCTGCAAATACTATTATCAAAGAGATTGAAAGCAGTCAGTATGTGAATCTCAATGTAAAGTGCATTATTGATGACCAGCCGGGATGTCATGGTAAATTCCTGCGTGGCATTCCGATTATAGGCGGACGGGACAAGATTCTGGATGCAGTGGGAGAATACAGTATTGACGAGATTATTTTTGCGATTCCTTCTGCTACTACAAAGGTAAAAAAAGAAATTCTTGATATCTGTAAGGATGCGGGCTGTAAGCTGCGTACGCTGCCGGGCGTGTACCAGTTGATTAACGGAGATGTGTCCGTATCTAAATTGAAGGAAGTAGAGATTGAGGATTTGCTGGGCAGGGACCCCATTGAGATTAACTCCGAGGAAGTGCTTCAGTATGTACAGAATAAAGTGATTATGGTTACGGGCGGAGGCGGTTCTATTGGAAGTGAGCTCTGCAGACAGATTGCCGCACATAATCCCAGACAACTGGTGATTGTGGATATTTACGAAAATAGTGCCTATGAAATCCAGCAGGAATTAATCCGTAAATACCCCGGACTGAATCTGGTGGTTCTGATTGCATCTGTGCGCAATACTCTGCGTATGAATAATATTTTTGAGATATACCATCCTGATATTGTGTATCATGCTGCAGCGCATAAACATGTGCCTTTGATGGAAACAAGCCCTAACGAAGCAATTAAAAATAATGTTTTTGGTACCTATAAGACGGCCCAGGCTGCAGATAAATATGGCGTGGAGAAATTTGTTCTTATTTCCACAGACAAGGCGGTAAACCCTACCAATATTATGGGGGCATCCAAACGTATCTGCGAAATGGTGATTCAGATGATGAACCAGAGGTCTAAAACCAATTTTGTGGCAGTGAGATTCGGGAATGTACTTGGCAGTAATGGAAGTGTGATTCCGCTATTTAAGAAACAGATTGCAGAAGGTGGTCCCGTGACAGTAACCCACCCTGATATCATCCGCTATTTTATGACAATACCGGAGGCTGTGTCACTGGTTCTTCAGGCAGGAGCTTATGCAAGAGGCGGGGAAATCTTTGTTCTGGACATGGGAGAGCCTGTGAAGATATTAGATTTGGCTAAGAATCTGATTAAACTGTCGGGTTATAAGGTTGGGGAGGACATTGAGATTCAATTTACCGGACTCAGGCCGGGTGAGAAAATGTATGAGGAACTGCTCATGAGCGAGGAGGGGCTGAAAAAGACCAGTAATAAGATGATTTTTATTGGAAAGCCCATTGAGTTTGATGTGGAAGAATTTGAAAGACAGCTTGAGAAGCTTGGGCAGGATGCGGTGACAGAAAATGCGGATATCAGAGAAGATGTAAAAGCGATTGTTCCTACGTATCATTATGACAGTGAATAGCCGGATGAAGCGGAGAGTGTTATGTATAGCAGAATAAAAGGTGTAATAGACAGATTACTGGCACTGGTGGGACTGATAATTTTGTCCCCGGTGTTTCTGATATTGATTGTTGCCATTAAGCTGGACTCCAGGGGACCGGTATTGTTTAAACAGAAAAGGGTAGGCATCCATAAAAAACATTTTCATATTTTAAAATTCCGTACCATGCGGATTGATACTCCCAGAGATATGCCCACACATTTACTGGAAAATCCTGAGCAGTATATTACAAAAGTGGGAAAATTTCTGCGGAAGACCAGTCTGGACGAACTGCCTCAGATTATCAATATCTTAAAGGGTGATATGGCGGTTGTGGGTCCCAGACCAGCACTGTGGAACCAGTATGATTTGATTGATGAGAGGGATAAGTATGGAGCCAATGATGTCCTGCCCGGACTTACGGGATGGGCACAGATTAACGGGCGGGATGAGCTGCCTATTGATGTGAAGGCGAAACTGGACGGAGAATACGTGAAAAAAATGAGTCTGGGAATGGATATAAAGTGTATTTTGGGGACGGTAATATCTGTGGTGAAGCAGGATGGTGTGGTGGAAGGCGGCACCGGAGCATTGGAAAAAGAGAAGAAAAACAACTAGGATTTTACTTTTACCAGAATATGGGATATAATAAAGTGAACAAAAGATAAGGGGAAACGAGGAATAACGATGGATGGAAAAACTCAGAAATTTTTTCCTGATTATTTTGAGGAGTCCACTCAGATAAATATTAGAAAATGGGGAACTAATGAGGAGATTCCTGTGTATAGGGCCGGTAAGTATGGAGAAAATGATAGTACTGCTTTTTTAAACTATTATGATGAGGCACTCAGAGGGCTGAAGCCAATAAGAGGAAACCTAGAGCAGTATTTGGAAAAATGCAGAAAAAATATGGATTCTCTGTCAATATCCTGTTATGAAGAAAAGTCAGATATAGAGGAATATTATAAAGTTACTCTGAAAGAAACAAATCCTGAGAGAATTTTGTTGTATGGAAGTACAGTCCCGGACTGTGGACTAAGCAGCAGGACAAAGGAACGGAAAGAGAGTTGTACCAACTCGCATGTGGACTGGTGGCTCTTTGAAGGGAGTCAGCCATGGAATTATTTTAGAGAAGTGGAGGTGTAGAGAGTAATGGAAAAATATTTTGAAAATGTATGTAATGTAGGAGATTTGAATCTTGAGAAAGTATTCATGAAATTTGAAGATGAAAACATACTGTTTATATGTAAAGATAGTAAAGGAGACAGGTTTCTGGGAGTATGTTATGAGTTAAGATATACTTTGAAGTGGGTGTTGTGCAGGGTGAAAAAAGAATCCCTGCTGCAGATGCTGGTGGATAATATTACGGTTCATGAGTGCTTTCGCAAAGCGGATGAAGTGCTGCTTATCTCTTATTCACAAGAGATGGGAGAAAAGTCGGAATGGACTACATATGAAAAGATAGAAAAAAGAATACTTCCTGATGAAGATTTTTACTTGAAATATGACATGAAGAAAGATGTTTATTACTTGAATATTATTTATGAAATGTTCAGAGAACAGAAAAACGCAGAGACTTTTATGGAAATAAATGCAGAGTCGTTTATGCAGAAGAAAAGGATGATGCAAACAGAGCATATATCTAAAAATGCTTTTGTAGTCCGCAAAAAAAGAACACATGAAGTTATTGAACAGAATGCAAATAAGGAATGGGTTGGATATTGTGCCTAGAAACATGTGGAAAGGAGAGGCAGTTTGAAAGAGAGTGTGTTTCAATTTACAGACCCACATATTATTAAGCTGGAATTTAGCATAAATGAGGAATTTGAAGAAGAACAGTTTGAGGGATTCGGAATCGAAAGTGAAGTATCAAATGCTGTTATTGAGGAAAATAGAGAAGCGTTTGTACGTTTGTGTTTATTTATAGGTCAGCAGGATATTACAACTCCTTTTGTCTGTAATGTAGAAATGGTGGGAAAATTTAAAGTGGAGGAAGAGGTTACACCGGAGTTCTTTCAGAGTCTGTTGGATGCCAATGCACCGGCACTCCTTATGTCCTATGCAAGACCGATAGTATCTCTTGTGACAGCTCAGGCAGGCTTTCCTGCTTTCAACATTCCCTTTGTAAATTTTATGGGAGAATAAAATAAGAATGGAGATATATAGAGGGGATTTGAACCAGTCGGACGGCGATGGCAAATCCCCTTTTGAAGGATAGTTTAAAGGAAAAGGGAAGAAAAATTCATGAAAAAAGTATTGATTACAGGTGCGAAAAGCTACATAGGGACAAGCTTTGAAAGATGGGCGCAGGAAAACGGCGTCTGCCTGGAGTTTCATACGATTGATATGATTGACGGAACCTGGAAAGACCGTGATTTTCATGGATATGATACTGTTTTTCATGTGGCAGGCATTGCCCATGCGGATGTGGGCAAAGTGACGGAGGAACAAAAGGCGCTTTATTACAAAGTAAACTCGCAGCTCACAGCGGAATGCGCCGCAAAAGCAAAGGCAGAGGGTGTAAAGCAGTTTATTTTTATGAGCAGTATTATTGTGTATGGTGAGAGCGCAGGTATAGGCAGGAAGAAAATCATTCACAAAGATACGCCTCTTGCCCCGGCGAATTTTTACGGTGACAGCAAGGTGAAAGCGGAGGAGGCCATACGGAAGCTGGAGGAGGATTCCTTTAAGGTGGTTATATTAAGACCGCCCATGATTTATGGGAAAGGTTCTAAAGGGAACTATCCATTGCTTGCCAAAATGGCGAGAAAGCTTCTGTTTTTCCCTGATGTACAGAATGAGAGAAGCATGTTGTATGTGGGTAATTTGTGTAAGTTTATCAGTCTGATGATAGAGAACGAGGAGAGGGGGATTTTTTTCCCCCAGAATAAAGAATATGTCCGTACCAGCGATATGGTACAGATGATTGCCGGTACGCATGGCAGAAAAGTCCATCTGGTAAGACTGTTTAATCCCATTCTCCGGCTGATGGGCAGGATAGGTGCAGAAAACGGTGGAAAGTCCGGTAAAATAGCAGGAATGGTGAACAAGGCGTTTGGAAACATGGTGTATGACAAAAACATGAGTGAGTACAGTGTTGAATATAGTATTTATGAATTGGAAGAAAGTGTTGTACGCACAGAAAAATAATTGAAGAACATGGTTGGATTATTCGACAATAAAAAGGTGACGTGTATATGAAAAGAGTTTTAATGCTTGCATCTGTGGCTTCCATGATAGACCAGTTTAATCTTTCTAATATTAAACTGTTGCAAGGAATGGGATATGAGGTAGATGTTGCGTGTAATTTTATTAATGGCAGTACATGCTCCGATGAAAAAATCGAAGAGCTTAAAAAGAAATTGTATGCAATAAATGTAGACGATATCCAAATTGATTTCACTAGAGATGTATTAGATTTAAAGAAAGATTATGTAGCGTATAAACAGGTGCTAGAGTTGATGAATGCGAAACAATATGAATTTGTACATTGCCATTCACCGATTGGAGGTGTCATAGGAAGACTGGCTTGTCATAGAAAAGGAGTTAAAGCTGTTTATACTGCTCATGGATTTCACTTTTATAAAGGAGCTCCACTGATAAATTGGTTAATTTATTATCCGATAGAAAAAATTTGTTCTTGCTGGACAGATATTCTTATTACTATTAATAGGGAGGATTATACCTTTGCTAAAAGAAAAATGAAAGCGAGGCGTATTGAATATATTCCAGGGATTGGAGTGGATATTCGGAAATTTGCGTCAAATAGGAAGTTTAAGAGAGATAATAAATTTCGAAGAGATTTAAATGTGCCCGAGGATTCTTTGCTGTTAGTGTCAGTTGGTGAATTAAATAAGAACAAAAACCATGAAGTAATTATTCGTGCAATGGCACAATTACAAGATAGAAATATTCATTATGTCATTGCTGGAAAAGGAGAACTTTATGATTATTTACTGAATTTGGCAAAAAAATTGAATGTGGCTGAGCAAATACATTTATTAGGATTTTGCGAGAATATTCCTGAATTATATGAGAATGCGGATGTCTGTGTTTTTCCTTCCATAAGGGAGGGATTAGGATTAGCTGCGATTGAAGGAATGGCAAGTGGTTTGCCGCTTTTAGTAGCAGATAATAGAGGAACGCGTGACTATGCAATTCATCTCAAGAATGCATTTGTGTGCCCGCGTAGTGATATCATGAAATTTGCAGAAGCAATTAGAACTTTGAAACAAGATGTGGATATTCGTGAACAAATGGGACGAGAGAACGAAAAATTAGCTTGTAAGTATGACGTGAAGAATATTAATAGGCATATGTTGGAGATATATAAGACTATATTGTGAAAGCGTAAAATGTCAAGTGGAGTAAGTATAATGAATAATAGAATTGAAAATCCATTAGTGTCCATTATTATTCCAGTATATAATGGAAGCAATTATTTAAGAGAAGCTATAGACAGTGCGTTGGCACAGACCTATCAAAACAAAGAGATTCTTGTTGTGAACGATGGGAGTACTGATGGAGGGAAAACAGAAAAAATTGCATTATCTTATGGTGATACCATTAGATATATAAAAAAAGAGAATGGTGGAGTGTCTTCGGCGTTGAATCTCGGCATCAGAAGTATGCGGGGTGAATATTTTTCATGGCTCTCGCATGATGATAAGTATACTTCTGATAAGGTAGAAAAACAGGTTGAATTACTAGAAAGCATTCAAAACAAGGATATGATTGCCTTATGCGGTAGCACTCAAATAGATAGGGATTCTCAATTGTTGGGAAATATAAAACGGGTGGACTGGTTTGGCAATGGTGTTATCACATGGAATAAATGTTTGATGAGCCTTTTTGAAAAAGGTACCATAAATGGGTGTGCGCTCTTGATTCCCAGAACAGTATTTGAAAAATGTGGTTATTTCAACGAGGACTTTCGATTTAATCAAGATTTGGATATGTGGATAAAAATTTTCCTGAGTCAATTTTCTATGGTATTCAGTGAAGATATAGGGGTGTTTACAAGGATACATGACGGACAAGTAACACAGACTAAGCGCGAACTTTATTATCGTGATTGTGAAGCTATGAGTATGTACCTTATCCCTCAATTGTCGAAAATCAGCAGCAGAAAAGAAAATTTTCTTTACGCGTATGCAAAAAATAATGCAAAATATAAAAACATAGGTGTGGTTAAAAAAACCATTCAAGAAGGGAAAAAACAGGAACTGTTTTCAAAGTTGATGATATTGTATTTGAAATTATTTATGAAGTATGGAGAAGTAAGACCGCAATTGCGAAAAATATATTACCGATTATTTAAACAAGT
>CAZRZM010000016.1:0-30986 GCA_964604575.1 uncultured Acetatifactor sp. | reverse complement strand
GACCTATCGTGGAAGGCGCTATTTCAAGATGCCGTGAAGCAAGACTTCTAATCATGGATACCTGCATGAAACCTGCCATTGCAGCGCCCAGACCGGAAGTTGGTCCCTATGCGCCTAAGATTATTTCCATCCAGATTGACCCTGAGAGAATCGGTGATGTGGTTGGACAGCGCGGCAAGACCATCAATGAGATTATTGCACGTACCGGTGTGAAGATTGACATTACTGATGATGGTAAGGTATCTGTATGTGGTACGGATAAGGAAATGATGGATAAAGCTGTTGAAATGGTTAAGATTATTACCACTGATTTTGAGGAAGGTCAGATTTTCAGGGGTAAGGTTGTAAGCATCAAAGAGTTTGGCGCTTTCATCGAGTTTGCTCCCGGTAAGGAGGGAATGGTACACATTTCCAAGATTGCCAAAGAGAGAATCAATCATGTGGAAGATGTGCTTACTCTGGGTGATATGGTGACAGTTGTCTGCCTCGGTAAGGACAAAATGGGCAGAATCAGCTTCTCCATGAAGGATGTGGCACAGCAGTAAAAACAGCTATAAACAAGAATATACCCCGGACAAAGTTTCTCCCTGCTTTTGGCAGGGAGAAATTTTTGTCCGGGGTTTTGTATTGCGGGAAAAAGATACTATACAAACTAATTTCGCCATAATAGTATATAAATTTCGCCTTTTCGCAGAATTGAAGAAATCATATGCTAAAATAATGTATTACGTAATGTAAAATATTTCCCCCAAAAATAAGGATAAAAAGGCGGTTGCTATGAAGTATGTAACAGCTTGGTGTACAGATATCGGTATAAAAAAAGAAACGAATCAGGATTCGGCTTTATTGATGCAGGCTGAGTCTGCAAAAGGGACGGTTTTGTTTGCCGTAATTTGTGATGGAATGGGTGGACTTGCCAAAGGAGAGGTGGCAAGCGCAAGTCTGGTGAAGAGATTTAGGAAATGGTTTGTGAATGAATTACCCGGTTTGTTATTTAGTATGCAGTTTTCAACTGCATTGCATCAATCATGGAATCGAATAATTCAGGAACAGAATCAGCGAATAGCAGATTATGGTCGACAGCTTCATGTGAGTCTTGGAACGACTGTGACGGCGGTTCTTTTTGTGGATGATATTTATTACATTATAAATGTAGGTGATTCCCGTGTTTATCTGTTGTCAGATCAGACATATCAACTTACTCATGACCAGACATTTGTTCAAAAGGAAATGGATGCCGGACGAATGACAGTAGAGCAGGCGGCAGGTGACCCGCGGAGTAGCGTATTATTGCAGTGTGTAGGTGCATCAGATGTGGTAGTGCCGGATTTTTTTGTTGGGGAATTGCAAAGTAACACGTGCTTTCTGCTTTGTTGTGATGGATTCCGTCATCAGATATCTCCACAGGAGATGTATCAGAGACTGTCAAGTAACGCGGCAGGAACACAGCAGGAGATGCAGCAGGGACTCCAATACCTTGTAGAATTAAATAAATCTCGTCAGGAATTGGATAACATTACAGCAATCTTGATTAATGTGGAATAGGAACGTGGCATAAGATGCTTGAGATTGGTAGTTTAATTGATGAAAAATATAAGATATTGAGTGTAGTTGGACATGGCGGCATGAGTGTTGTTTATCTTGCCATTAATGAGCGTGCAAATAAAACATGGGCTGTTAAAGAAATCAGAAAAGATGGTGTCAGTGATTTTGAAGTAGTGAAGCAGGGATTAATTGTAGAAACGGAGATGCTGAAAAGTTTTGAACATCCGCACCTCCCTAGTATTATTGATGTTATCGATTCTGAGGATAGTTTTATTATTGTCATGGACTATATTCAGGGAAAGTCTCTGGAGCAGGTTCTCAAGAACTCTAATGACGCTCCGCAAAACAGAGAAAATGTATTGGAATGGGCAAAGCAGCTTTGTGATGTTTTGGGATATTTACATACGCGGGATAATCCTATTATTTATCGTGACATGAAGCCGGCAAACGTTATGCTCCGGCCGGACGGTAATGTCATGCTTATTGATTTTGGTACGGCACGTGAGTTTAAGAGTCGGAGTGTGGCAGATACTACATGTCTGGGCACCCGCGGCTATGCGGCTCCGGAACAGTACGGCGGTATGGGGCAGACAGATGCGCGTACGGATATATATTGTCTGGGAGCTACGCTTTATCATTTGTTGACAGGACATTCTCCGGCGAATCCGCCTTATGAGATACGCCCCATAGGCGACTGGATTCCTGAATACGCCGGCAGCGGTCTGGAAGAAATCATCATCAAGTGTACGCAGCCCAATCCTGATGAGAGATATCAGAACTGTGCGGAACTGATGTATGCGCTTGAACATGAAGGAGACAATACTCTGAAGGCGCGTAAAGAGAGAAAAAAGAGATGGAGCATCTTTTTGGCAAGCTGCATTATGTGTATTGTCGGCATCATAGGAATGGCAGGTTTCCGGATGGGGTGGAGCCGTCAGATACAGATGAGTTATGACGCATATTTGGATAATGCCAATAATGCTCTCGACCAGCAGACAGCAGTGTCCTTTTATACACAGGCAATTGCAATGAACCCGACAAGAGAGGATGCGTACAATGATTTGATATCAGAACTGGATAGGGATTATCAGATTACCAGTGAGGAAAGTCAGATGCTCACATCCTCTGTTATGCGTACAGAGGGAGGAAACCGTACAAGTATTGATGCTCTGCGCAGTGGAAATAGGCGTTTTTATGATGAATTCTGCTATCGTGTTGCGAATGATTACTATTTTTTTTATGAAGGTGCCGACAGTAGGACAAAGGCAGCAAGCTGGTATGAGAAAGTATTGGATAGCGATAACCTGACACAACAGCAGTTACAGATTGCCGGCAGTCTATGGCAGATTGGTAATTACTATAATTCACTTGGAGCCAATGCTAATAAATATGATTTTGTTAATCAGGGAAGTACTTATTTGGATTATTGGAAGGATTTAGTGGAGATTACACAGGGAGATTTAATGGAAACCGTAGGACATGCTTATATTGTACTGGGTCTTTACAATAATATGTCTGTAGAAATTTATAACTGCGCTCCCCAGTTTAAAGCGGCAGGAATTACGAAAGGGGAAATGCAGGAACAGATAAATAATATCAGGGAACGTTTACAGAGTATTGTGCCGGAGGATGATGAGGACAAGATGCTGATGGAGAAAATCAGACATAATATATCTCTGGCGGAAACAATTCTGGAAAGTGCATTTGCTGCAGGAGAAACGTAAGGAGGAAGAACATGGATGCACAGTCAATGATTGAGATATATCGGACGGGTTTTTATATCAGTAGTGCGATTGCAGTTTTAGGCTTTTGTCTGGCAGTGCTGTTCTTTTTTCGGTTTCATATTCGTTCCGTATGGGCAATCCGTACCGGTAAGGCACAGAGAGATGCTGTGAAAGCCCTGCAGCAGTCAAGCCGCAGTGATGGCAGAATGCGCAAGGAGGAGAAGCAACGTGAACTGTCCACAGAGGAAATGGCAGGAACGGAGGCAGAGGCAACAGAAGCACTGAAGATGACGGAGCTTACAGACTATGGTTCTACCCATGACCTTGAGCAGACGACCGTATTAGGGCCGGATAAAATTCCTGATTTTGGAATGACTTTGGATTTGGGCTCCCAGTTGTCCACAGTACCCGCGGGAAGTTTTCTAATTACCCAGGAGGTAGTACTGATTCATACTACAGAAGCAATACCTGAATGATAAGCTGTTGCATGGATTACAAAATAGAAATACCTATGATGGAGAAAAGACAAAAGATGAATATTCTAAGAAATGGTTCCGGAAACAAAGAAATTGCACTGATATGTGTATTGGCAATATTGATGTCTGCCATGCCGATACCGTCAGTGTTTGCAGAAAGTATTTCTGTATCCTCGTCTGATGGGCAGTCAAGTGTCAGTGGGAACGGAAGTGTGTCCTCCGGGAACGGAAGTGTGTCCCCCGGAGATGAAAATGTGTCTTCTGGAGATGGTGCACAGAACCCTGATGATATTGGCGTGGCTGCTGTAGAGATAGACGATCATGATGCAATCGAGTATGGAAACAATAATGAAAAAATATCGGCAAAGATATCTGACGGAGAGAATGTGATTTCCGGAGCAGTTACTTATGCGATTGTAAGCGGAGGAGATGTGGTATCCGGCAATGATATTGTTGACATTGATGTTTTTACAGGGCGGGTAACACCCAAAAAAGCAGGTATTTTTACGGTTCGGGCCTCGTATGCGGGAGATGATAAGTATGGTGCTGCTTCCAGTGACAGAGAATTTGAAATTACGAGAAAAACACTGGATGCCGTATTGGCTGATAGTAATGTTGTGATTGAGAAAATCAGCGATGATACTACAGATTTGACAGAGAATAATAAAAATACGATAAAAGAGCTGGTAACACTGGTGAAGGAACAGGTGGTGGAAGGTGACAGGGTAGAGCTGGCGGTTGAAGTTCCGGACGCAATCGGATATGCCACCACACGTGTGTTTATTGGTGAAGGTGAAATGAATAACAGCATTGCGTTAGATGCTCTGCAGATTACCTTAAAAGAGGATGAAGGCAAATATCAGTTACAAACAGATGCGGTAACAAAAGCATCTCTAAAGGCAAAAATTATACCTGCTGTTCCGGACGACAGTGTGATAGATATGTCAGCGGCCAGAGCAGATGTGTGTCTGGAAAACAGCAAGGTGGTGTTTGTAAAAGGAATATTGGGAACAGATGGAAAATACTGGTATAACGCAGATGGTGTGCAGGTGGTGCTGCCTGATGATAATACAGATTTGGTTGCGGATGCTTCGGATAAATCGGTATTGAAACTGTTGGAAGGGAATACTTATCTTGCACTATCTGATGGGGAAAGTTTTTTTGTAAAGCAGGGCAATAAATATTACGGTCCCTATCAGCTTGTTTTCAGGAAAGATACTACCGCACCTTCCATTATATTATGCTCTGTCAAGAATCAGGATGGTGATGATGCGGGTAATGTGGTTTTTGATAAAACGGCAGTTTATACCATTCAGGTGACAGATGCTGGCAGTGGGGTGGTGCCCAGAGGTTCCGGAGGGATTATGTATGGCATCACAGATGAAAATAATGTAGATGCGGTGACACAGTGGAGAGAGCCGGAGAGCCTGATGGAGTTCATGGGAGAAAATGGTGTTGGCACATATACATTTAACGTGGAAGTAAAAGGAAATGGTTATCTCTTTGTAAAGGCAACAGACTGTGTGGGTAATGTGGAAGAATCTTCTGCATTCCGGACAGTTGTTTTGGAGGAGGAAGCTCCTGCAATGGAATTGACCTGGGACGGAGATGAGTATGCGAAAACCCACGAGGTGAATGTGACGGCAAGGGATGCGGAGGAAGAAGGGAGATTTCCCTATACCTATTCCGGAATTGCCAGAATAGAATATGTGCTGAAAAAGAATGGCGCTGTTGTTTTCTATCAGTCCAATGGAGCAGATATACCCGATGGACTCAGCCAGTTGCCCACAGTGCGCACGATGAACGACAGTATTACGTTGGAGCAGGGGAATGTAGGTGAGTATACCGGTAAAAAACTGAACGGTATTTATTTGCTTACTGTAACAACATATGATAACTGTGGCAATTCTATTAGTGATTCCTGTACTTTGTATTTTGACAATGCTGCACCGGATTGTTCCATTACTATGATGGGCGGTGCGCAGGATATGGAGGGGAATTATTACTATAATGCGGGTAACTGTGGTCTGAAAATTATGATAAATGACACCCGCATTATGGACGGAGTGGTTTATCAGGTGCAGATAGCAGCAGGCACAACAGTCCGGGACACGAAAAGTGGTCTGTTGACGGAAAGCGGAATGATTATTTATACGGCGGACGAGATGAATAAATTTGCTGACGGAAAACTGGATGTGACGATTTCACTGATGGATTCCTCCGGTAATACAAATACCCGATTTACCAATATTGTCAATATGAATGGGAGTGAAAATAGTACAACAGCATCTTTTTATCTTGATACTGAGGCACCAAAAGCAAGGGTGGAGATGGAAGGTGGGAATGCGCTGGATAACACCTATTATTATAAGGCGGATAATTGTGGAATTAATGTTATTTTCACAGATAATCTGGGTAATGGCAGTGTTCCGGCAAGAGGCGGGCGGGCTGAGTATACCGCTTCTATCGGCAGCACTGCGGGAAATATTTTAGAGTATTCGCTTGCAGGGAATGAAACTGTAATTCGTGCAGGGTCAGACAGTGTGAAAACATGTGGAGACGGTGTGAATATTATCACTGTGACAGCTACAGATGTGGCGGGCAATACCATGACAAGTCTTGTGACAGTTTCTGATGGAGACGGCTGGAGCAGAGGTGTTGTAATAGATGGCAGCAGTGCAGAGTTTACATTAGATACAGTGCCGCCGGAGTTAAAAAGTGCTGGAATCGTGGAAATAGACCCGGGCAAAGGCGGTCCTGCATATTACAGTAATGATGCAGATAATGTTTATTTAAATTGTGGATATACCGTTTCCTTTGTTGTGGAGGAAGATAATTATTGTACCGATTATGTTGTGGCAGAGGCAGCGGAGGTTATCCTGGCAGATGAGGAGAACAAAGCCACATGGGTATATAACGTTGTGGATCCAGGATTAATCACATTGACCGCAGAAACACAGGATAGGCATATCGACAATGCCGGATATCTGCCCTCGCTGACTGTGAGGGACAAAGCAGGGAATTATATGTGTCTGGCACCGGACTTTGATAATTCAGGACATGATTACAATAACGTAACGGTTGTGGATGGAAAAGCAACAATGAAAGTGTGTCAGGTACTGGATAATGTGGCGCCTGTATTAAAATCAGTAAAACTGGAAAAAGAGAACGGAGAGGATATTCCGGCATATACTGATAAAGTTTACCTGAACAGCGCTTATACTGTCACTTATGAGGTGGCGGAGGAAAACTATTCCAACATGGATGGATTGGTGTTGCTGGGAGCGGAGGGAGTTCATAAGACTGCGCCGGTCTATGATTCAGAAGACAAAGCAAGGATTACTATGGACATCCGTCCGGGTGAGGATAAAAGTATTGAGGGCGACAGCTATGTTCCATATCTGCAGATGCGGGATAAAGCCGGAAACGTAATTGAGAAAGCGGAAGACTTCACTAATTATGGGAATATTATCAATAATGTGACGGTTGCCGGTGGAAAAGCTGTCATGGATATAGAGCAGGTGCTGGATACCAGGGCTCCGGAGGTAACCATCCGTTACACAGAGCCGGGAGAGTCCCATTACTATACAGAGGGCGATGCTGCTTATGTCTATTATAATAAAAGAAACAAAAATCTGACGGCAGCGTACACGGTAAACGAAGCTAATTTTGACAGTAACAAAATTTATATCGGATATTCCGTTGACGGAGCAGATGTCAGTTATAGGAAAATTGCTGCGAATGCGGACAAAATAGAGGAGCCGGATGCCCTGATAGTTGCGGTGGAGGATAATGTGGACAGTACCCATTATCAGTTTGCCGTGTATGGTGAGGACAAAGCCGGCAATAAGGTGACAGTCATTGATAACCAGGCGGTATTGTCTGCATCCGGGCAGCCGGACAGTGTCACGGCAGAGGAGTGTGGAGAAGAGAATAAATATATTAGCGCAAGCCATAAAATCATTGATACGGTTGCGCCTGTGTATACACTGCAGATAGAGTCCCCCGGTTCGTCTAATAAGAAGCTTAATTCAGAATATGGAAACCGCTTTTATTTTAACAGTGCATTTACGGCAACTGTTGAAGTGAAAGAAACAAATTATGATAAGGAACGGATTATTGTAAATCGTGCTTTTGAGGGCTGTTCCAATGATAGAGACAGTCTTACGGTGGATATGTCTGCACAGGGCTGTTTTACAGACAGAATACAAGGAAACGGACCAGTATATAAGGATAAGGTGGACAGGGGCGACGGCGTTTACCGTTATCAGATATATGGTACGGACCGTGCAGGTAACATCCTTAAGGCAGCAGCCGGCAGTGATGTACTTTCAGACATACTGGCAGTACAGGGCAGGAATGGTGAAACAGAGTCAGATTTAAGCGTCCATGTAGTACTGGATACTGTAAAGCCGGAAATAGACGTGCATATCAGGGAACGGAATACAGCCGGAATGTATGGAGAAGAATTTTACGTGGGCAGACTAACCCGGGAAGGCAGATATGAGCAGAGCATCAATATGCCATACCGCAGCAGTTCCAGGGCGGAAGCAAAAATTACCGGAATGGATTATTCGCCGATCAGTCTGTCATACCTTCTGGAGTCAGACAATACAGTTGTGAATAATAAAAACACCGTTTATGAAGGTGGCCGGTTTTTGGTAAATGCTTCGCAGACTGCGGTTCTGGAAGGCCAGCAGGCAGTCAGGATAACAAAGCTGACGGCAACGGATCTGGCAGGTAATACAAGTATAGCTCCGGCATCCTATAATGGGGCTGTGGGTACAAAAATATATCTGGATATAAAAGCACCGGATGCAGATGAATTTGCGCCGAGTGTGAAAATGGAATTAAGCGGACCAGGCGCAGGAGGCCTTTCCAAAGGAACTGTTTATGGTACGGACGGGCTTTTGCTGTATACGGGCAATGTGGCTGCAAGAGTCCGGATAGAAGACCCCGGCAGACAGAGTTCGTCTTCCGGATTATACAAGGTATATTACAAGGTGGAGGTTGCAGGACAGGACTGGACGGACCGCAATTTAATAGAAATTACAAGTAATACTGACAGTGGAATAGTCCCGGACGTTGCAAGTGGTGTTATTTACTATCATACTGCGGGAGCAGGCACTGTAGTTACTGCGGAAGAGACACTTACATACAGGGATGACCTTATATTTACCTTTAATGCTGCAGATTTTAATTATAATGATGTGAGACTTACTGTGTGGGCAGAAGATAATTCCGGCAACAGAATACAGGAAGCCAACTACATTTCCCGGGGATTCGGTATTGATACGACGCCGCCTGTTATCAAAGTGGTTTATGACAATAACGAAGCACAGAATGAAAAGTATTTCCAGGCAGACCGTACCGCAACCATTGTTGTGACAGAACGAAATTTTAATGAGGCGCAAACTCAGATTTTCACTGAGCAGGATGCTGTGAAAGGCGGATGGACACACATATCCGGCAGTGCTGCCAATGGGGATACAGATACATGGGTATGCAAGGTAATTTATAATGTGGACGGCGACTATACCTTTGACGTGACAACAGCCGACCTTGCAGGCAATAAAATGAATGCCGGAGTGGATTATGAAGGAAGTAATGCGCCCAGAGAATTTGTTATTGATAAAACGGTTCCAGTGATTCACATTACCTTTGATAATGAGGATGTTCGAAATGGAAAATATTATAATGCAGGGCGTATGGCGACAATTGATATTACGGAGCATAATTTCGGCGCAGAAGGAGCCGGAGTGAAAGTTACAGCAGATATTGCGGAAGGAACGGTGGATACTCCTGCGGTATCAGGCTGGTCTGTAAATGAGGATTCCAATATAGCAGGGATAGATTTTACAGAAGATGGCGATTACACCATAACAGTAGAATATATGGACCTGGCAGGTAATCAGGCAGAGACAGTCACTGTGGAAGAATTCACCATTGATACAACAGCGCCAGTCATAGAGATTGGCGGTGTAGAAGATCATTCTGCCAATCAGGGTGAGGTGGCTCCTGCAGTTACATACCATGATATCAACTATGCACCTGATATGACAGTGGTTTCTATCACCGGGTATAAAAACAAGGAAGGTAAAAATCTGAGTGGAACCGCTGAGGAGAATTCATTTGGAGGTAGATTTTCTTGTACCAATATAGAACAAATTCCAGAGAATGACGATGTATATCGCTGTACCGGGCATGTGGAGGATTTGGCAGGAAATATCAGTGAAGCCGAACTTTCCTTCAGCGTAAACCGATTTGGTTCCAACTATATTCTGGGTGATACCACAGAGGAATTGGTGGAAGGGTATTATACCAATAAACCAACTGAGATTCATGTTACGGAAATTAATGTGAATACTCTGGAATTCCAGGAAATTACAGCTACGATGAATGGTGAAATTCTGGACTTACAGCGGGGGCGGGATTATGAGGTATCGCAGTCGGGAGATGAGGGCAGTTGGAAAGAGTATCAATATACGATTCCGGCAGAATATTTTGAAACGGATGGCGCATATAACATCACCATCCATTCCCGGGATGAAGCCCGTAATGAGAACAGCAACCGCACTGCCAAAGTACAGGAATATTCCAAGCCCATAGATTTTGTATTGGATACGACGGCTCCCACAGTTGTTATCAGTGGTGTGGAAGAGAATGCGCAATATGTGGAGGACAGCCGTATTATTACTTTGATTGCAGAGGACAATATCAGACTGGAAGAACTGGAGCTGTATTTGGATGGAAATCTGGTTGCGGCCTACGGCGAGGAGGAACTTGCACAGTCGGACGGTACAGTTACCTGGTTGGCTGCAAGCAGAAATAACTGGCAGAATTTTGAGGTGATTGCAAAGGATAAAGCAGGTAACCGTACACAGAGCACCGGGGTCCGTTTCCTTTTAACCAGTAACCTGTTTATCCAATATACGCACAACACGCCTGCGGTTCTGGGAACAGTGGCAGCAGTCATATGCTTTGTGGGTATAATAGTTATTCTGCTGTGGCGCAGGAAAGAGAAAGATAAAGAGCAAGAATGAGGAGGGCTTCATGAAAATACGGCTTGGTATTTTAGATAATGACATAATGTACAGAACAAGGCTTATTAATTATTTTAATGCTAATTACGCTGATAAACTGGAGATTTTTGCATTTTCCAGTCTTCAGAGTCTGCAGCAGTATGTTGAAGAGGGCAGTCTTGATGTGCTGCTGGCTGATGAGGCAGGTATTCCGGATGCGGAAGCTGTTCCCCAGGGGGTGGCATTTGCCTACTGGTCTGAATCCATGGGAATAGATTCCATCCGCAATAAACGTACAGTGTGTAAATATCAGAAGGCTGAGTTGATTTATAAGGAAATACTGGGATTATATGCGGAGATGGAAAGCAGCGTAACATCTTATAAACTGGACGGTTCTACCACTGCGGTATTGACCTTTGTGGGCGCTGCGGGTGGTGTTGGAACCACTACTGCTGCAGTGGGATGCGCCATGTATCTGGCAGAACAAGGGAAAAAAGTCCTTTATCTGGATTTGACCCAGATGGGTGATATGGGGCTGTATTTTTCAGGAGAAGGCAATTTTACTTTATCTGATGTGTTTTATTCCATAAAAAGCAATCACGCGAATTTGTTTTTGAAGCTGGAAAGCATGGTAAAAAGAGATGACTCTGGAGTGAACTACTATGAGTCCTGCCGGGTGGCGCTGGATTTCAGGGATACTACACCGGAGGATATCAGTCTGTTGTTAAAGAGTGTCCGGGAATCCAAGAGCTATGAATACATTATTGTTGATGTGGATAATGTCCTGACAGCCAAACAGAAAATTGTTTTTGCTGCCAGCAGTGCTGTTATGGTAATCAGTGACGGAACGGATATTTCCAACAGGAAGCTGGCAAAATTTGTAGAAGCGCTGCGTCTGGACGGCGGTAAAAAAGATGGCCTGGAGAGAAAATTACTTCTGCTCTATAATCGTTTCCATACAGGAGCACAGAAAGCGGTTCTGCAGAACGAGATTACAGAGATAGGCGGCATCAATGCGTATAGGAACGGCTGTCCCCGGCAGATAGCTGAGGAGATAGCGGGAAAGAACGTATTTGAACGTTTTCTGGTTACGGAGGAATAAGCAATGACGGAAGAACAAATACAGGAATTGGTTGCAGAACTGAAGACATATGTTTTAAATGAATTTCCTCTGAATCAGTTAAGTGATGAGCAGCTTCAGGGCAGGGTGGAGGATTTAGTACACACCAGGCTGGCGGAACAATATGTTCCTCTAGACCAGAAAGTTGAGATTGTCAGATTAATCTATTCCTCCATTCGTGGTTTTGGTGTACTGGATACCATTATGGGCGACGACAGTATTACCGAGGTTATGATTAATGGTCCCGATAATATTTTTATAGAGCAGAAGGGCCGTATACATAAGATGGATACTACATTTGAAAGCGCACGTCGTCTTGAGGATGTCATACAGCGTATTGTGGGACTGGCAGGCAGGGAGGTGAATCAGGCGAATCCCATTGTGGACACCAGACTACCGGACGGTTCCCGTGTAAATGTAGTTCTGCCGCCTATTTCCATGGTTGGACCCGTGGTAACCATCCGTAAATTTTCCAGGACGCCCATGACAATTGAAAAGCTGATAGAATACGGAAGCCTGACACAGGATATTGCTGATTTTCTGGAAATACTGGTTCGGTCAAAATACAATATTTTTGTTGCCGGCGGTACCGGAAGCGGTAAAACTACGTTTTTGAATGCTCTGTCCAATTACATACCCAAGGATGAACGAATCATTACCATAGAGGACTCTGCGGAACTGCAGATTGAAAATGTACCTAATCTGGTAAGCATGGAAACACGGAATGCCAACTCTGCCGGAGCCGGAGCTGTTACCATGACAGATTTGATAAAATCCAGCCTGCGTATGAGACCTGAGCGGATTATTGTGGGTGAGGTCCGTGGGGCAGAGGCTCTGGACATGCTTCAGGCGATGAATACAGGTCATGACGGAAGTCTGTCAACAGGACATGCCAACAGTACCAGGGATATGCTGAGCCGTCTGGAGACAATGGTTCTCCAGGGAGCGGCGGGCTTACCTCTGCCGGCTATCCGCCAGCAGATTTCCAGTGCAGTGGATATCATTATCCATCTGTCCAGACTGCGTGACCACAGCCGTAAAACCATGGCAATAACCGAGGTACTGGGACTGGATGAGCATGGAAATATTATGCTCAATACTTTATATGAGTTTGTGGAGGATGAAAAGAGTACGCTGGACCATGTCAGTGGTTCTCTTCGCCGTACACAGAATAAGATGCAGAACATATTTAAGCTGCAGCTTGCAGGATATAATGGGATTTATTAATACGTATTGAAGTCTTTTCCCACGCGGAAAGGGCTCATGCGGGAAAAGGCATGGGTATAATAATGAAAAAAAAAGAAAAGGAAAAAAAGGCAAAGGCTGTATATGTACCTAAGACCGGTATTCTGGGCAATGCCACTGATTATAATGTGAAGGTATACACACAGTCTGAGAAGGTTCTTTACTTTGTACTGGGAATGGTGGTTGTGGGAGTTGTCCTTTACATATTTTATGAGTCGCCGGCTGTCTCGCTGGTTGTTGGCGCTGTCGGAGGATATCTGTTCCTGCCGCTGATGAACAAGAGTCTGGTTGCGAAACGTAAACAGAAGCTGCTTTTGCAGTTTAAGGATTTGCTGGATGCACTAAGCACATCCATGGGCGCAGGACATAATGTGTTTGATTCCTTTTCCGCAGCGGGAAGGGACTTGCTGGTAGAGTATCCCGAGGACGCGGATATTATTAAGGAAGTCAATATCATTTTACAGGGAATATCAAACAATATTAATATTGAAGATCTGCTGACAGATTTTGGGGAGCGTAGCGGTCTGAGGGAGATAAAGGACTTTGCGTCTGTATTTCAAACCTGTTACCGCAAGGGGGCGAATATCCGGGAGGTTATACATAATACGGCGGAGGTCATTACAGATGAAATCGAAATCAGTATGGAGATACAGACCATGGTATCCGGCCAGAAAACAGAACAGAATGTTATGACACTGATGCCTGTAGTTTTTGTGTTTGTAATGAAAAATATGGGCGGCAGTCTGGTGGATTTATCCGGTCCGGTAGGAATCATGTCAATGACTGCGGCAATCGCTCTGTTTGTTATTGCTTATTTTATCAGTAAAAAAATTCTGGACATCAAATTGTAGGGAGGCAGCAAAGATGACGGCAAGAATAGTAATTTTGGTTATTTCAACGCTTCTTACCATATTCTGGGTAATTGGCAGTGAAGCAGGATATGCCAGACATGCTGATTATATCAAGCCATTAAAGGACAATAAAAGCCATCCTCTTTATATGACATATGGCGTTGGTTTTTTTATTCTGGACAGAATACATTACAGTTTTCATTCCCTGATAGACAACAGGAGGATTGCCCAGGCGAAAATTGTGTTTGGCGAGAAGTATGGAGAATATTACTACCATATTAATGTTGCAGAGAAATTCAGTCTGAGTTTTATGGCTGTGGTGGCGGGCTTTGACCTTTACTGTGTATCCGGCGAAATGATTATGGTTCTGGTGGGAGTATTCGCCGCAGTTATCCTTTTCTGGTTTGTTGATACCAGAATTACGGATGTCATTGAAAACAGAGAGGCGGAGATTGACTATGAGTTTGCTGATATGGTGTCCAAGCTGACTCTGCTGATTAATGCAGGCATGATTATGAGGGAGGCCTGGTCGGAAGTGGCGTATGCGTCAGAGGGACTGATTTACCAGGAGATGCGTACATCCATCCAGCTGATGCAGAATGGTATTTCAGAGGAGGAGGCTTATATTGCTTTTGGTGCAAGGTGTTACAGCAAGCGTGTGAAAAAATTTATTTCCATGCTGGTGCAGAATCTGACAAAAGGGAATAAAGAGCTGGTAGCTTTTTTGAAACAGTCCACAAAGGAAAGCTGGGAGGAGCGCAAGCATTATGTAAAAAGAAAGGGAGAGGCGGCGGCAACAAAGCTTCTGCTTCCCATAGGACTTATGTTTGCGGGGATTCTGATTATGATAGTGGTTCCTATTTTCGGCAATATGGGTCTTTAGATAATGCCCGGTGCCGGAATGAAGAATATAAAACATAAGAGAAAGGAGAGAGGGAATATGTTGATGCAGGGATTCCTTATGATGAAGTTTAAAATCAAAAATGCCATTCATGATTTCATTCATGAGGAAAAGGGAGCTTCTGATATCATTGCAATGGTGGTTATCATTGGCATTGTAGTGGTTCTGGCATTCCTTTTCCGCACGGCTATTTTTGACTTGTTTAAAAAGCTGTGGGATAATCTGGTAGCCACACCTGCCGGAAACGGCGGTACATCAACCGGAAAAATTACTGTGGACAACATTACACTGCCACAGTAATTTGTGGGTCTGTCAGGATGGGCGGCATATATGCCGCCCGCCCTGCCGGACAAGAGATGGGAATGAGAGGGGGCAGGCAGAACAAAATATGGACAATAAAAAAAACAACAGGGTCAGAGGAAGTGCAATTTTGGAATATACCATTGTGTTTCCCCTGGTGCTTTTAGTTATTTTTGCATTATTTTATGCAGGGTTCATTCTGCACCAGAGGTCTGTGCTGGACGGTGCCGTGAACCGGGGGACAGTCTATGCGGCAAAGCTGCTGAGTGACCCACAGTATAGTGCTATTGTGAGCAGTGCCGGTGCGGACGGTGATGCCCTGGACTGCGAGACAGACAGTTATACCTTTCACAGTGAATTTGATATTCAGCCCTATCGTTACGTTTTGAACTATAATGGTGAATCAGCAAAAAGTCCGGTGGAGACAAAAGTAAAGAATATTGTGCAGGCAAACAGTTTCTGGGGTGGAACCAGTAATCTGGAGATTGATTATAACTACAAAAACTATGTACTGTATCAGGAGATTACTTTGTCTGCCAGGCAGGAATTTCCTCTTCCCGGTATTTTTAAGCTTGTGGGTCTGGAGGACCATATTACTGTATCAGCAGTGTCAGTGCAGGCAGTGACAGACCCGGATGAGTTTATACGAAATGTGGATTTGACATTTGATGTGATTAAAATGTTTACCGGACATGATGTGGTGGCTTCCATTCAGGGAGTTGTGGAAAAAATATCCAAGTTTGCCGACAGCTTATTTGGCGAGAAATGATGAGGAGTATACGAATGAGTAGAAAATGGAAAAAGCGGGTGGACGGTGCGATTTCACTGATGCTGGTTGCAATTCTTCTGCCAACCATGCTTTTGTCGGGACTGATGGTGGATTTGTCCAGATACAGTATGGCAAAAGCACTAATCAGCAGTGCGGGGGATTTGACCCTGAATGCTGCACTGGCAGACTATGACGGGATTCTGCAGGATGTATATGGACTCTTTGCCGTATCCCAGGACGATGATGAACTTTATGCCAACTTGTCCGATTACTTTAAGACCACACTGGTATCAGGCGGAGTGGTGTCGGAGGCAGAGTCGGATGACTATGTGACAACCCTGCTGGATAATATTGCCCAGTATCTTTATATCGGTGAGAGCGGGGAGGCAAATATAGTTAATCTGTTTGATATGGATATCCAGACGGACTCTGCCGTTTCCGGTGTGGAAGACAGTACTCTGGAGAATGAGGAAATTCTGAAAAAGCAGATTGTGGAATATATGAAATACCGTGCCCCCATAAACTGTGCGCTCAGCTTTTTCAGCGGACTTCAGGCACTGGGCAAATCTGGGAAGCAGGCGGACATCATAGAGACAAAGCTGGAAGCAGAGACTTATACGCAGACGGTTGCCGACACCGCAAAAGAAGTTTATATAGCGATTAAAAAGTATGATGAGGATTTGTATAAGGCAAAAGAGTTTTCTACAGAGTATGGGAATCCGCGCGGCACAACTGAGAAAGATGAAAATGATACAGAAAAACTGCCTATGCTGGTAAATGCGGAGCGTGTGGACAGTCCCTATAATTACCGGCTTGCAAACTGCTATATACTGGGATTTCTTCTGGACACAGAACAAAGTGATGTGACTGACGGCGGACACACAGTGAAAAATGGCAATGGAGAAAGCCTGATTAAGAGTTCGCAGACTGTGGAACAGGTTGCCGCAAAATTACATAGTGCCACAGCAGATTATGACCAATGTCGGAATGTGTTGGAATGTGAGGAATATTCTGAGTTATACAGTGTCGTGGAAGCGATTACCATTGAAACAGCAGGATATGAAAACGCTATTCGGCTGGCTGTTCGGAACAATCTCCAGGATGCTATGACAATGTACAAGAAATGTTTTGTTTTTTTAAGAGATGCGAACAAGGAGGACAGTGCTTCCAAAAGGATGGTGCAGTCCTATAAATGGTTTCTGGATAAAAAGGTGGTTTTTGAAAAGACCTATAGCGATACTCTGAAGCGCAGAGAATCTCTGGAACAGAAGAAGCAGAATACGGAGAATGATATCAAGCAATGTGAGCAGGATATTGCAGATTACGAGACTGGTATTAAAAATTGTCAGGCAGCAATAGAAGAAGTAAAGAATGGTAAGGATAAAAATGTTGTAAAAAAGGAAAAAATAGAAGGTCTTGAATCTGATATAGAATGGTATGAAAATGCAATAGAGCAGAAGAACCAGGAGATTGCGAACCTGCGGAACAAGGTGGCGGCACTGGAGAATGATATCGGAACGCTGACTACTGCGATAAATAAAGTTCCGGGAGACTTGGGAGGATTGAAATACAAATCTGACGAAGGTAAATTTGAAGACTTTGAAATAGAAGAAAAAGCATCCGCTGCAATTGAGGGAATGTACCAGATGTATCTGAAATATACGTGGTATAGGGATGAGGCAAGAGTCTATACGGAACTGCTGGTTAAAGGAATTTATGGTGAGAGCAGATATATCTATGATAAAACAACCACCCTGCATGAGGACATGAAGGATATTGCAGATAAACTGGATAAGCTGCTTCAGTCAGTGGATACCTACGGAACAAAGCTGGATGCCTGGGAGCAGGCAAATAAGGATTATGTGAAAAATGGAGAGGACCAGTTTGGTGCAAGTAATGGGGAGGAAATTAAGGCAGGCAGAAAAAGCTATGATAAAGCACAGATTGAGGAAGTAAAGACTTTTAACCAGCAGCAGTTGGCAAAGCTGATTCCTTTTTGGAATTATATTCAGGGAGACGGAAGCGAAGGCAATAGATACGGTGGAACCTTCTTCTGGAAGATGGATGAAGCAAGAGATGCCATCAACGCAGTCAGAAGCGCTTCCGATGAATTTGTCAACAAAGAGACGGTGACGGTGGAAGAGTGCAATGCTAAGTTTGCTGAGCTGTGCAAAGAGATTCCCTATGGTTACAATTATTCGGAGACCAATACCCATCTGGGCAGTTATACCCATGAGGATTTTCAGGATAATTCGGAGAAAAAGGAAACCATTTTGCCCTTTGTGGGATACCTGATGTGTACCTACCCGGACACTAAGGGCGCAAACGGTGAGCAGTATACACTAAAAGTGCAAGAGGAGGCGTCGGAGGAAGAGCAGGATGCTAAAAATATGTATGATTCACTGAAGTCTTCTGTAAAAGAAAAGGATAAAGAGACCTCGGACCCTAACACGGATAAATATGGCTATAGCTACATGGGAAAGAGCACACCGGGCAATGCCCAGGCTAAGACGGCGGATACGAAAGTGGATGCAGACAATGCAACAGGGGCATTCAGTGGAAAAAAAGAAGAGAGTGCAGGACTGCTGGCGGGACTGGAGGATGCGCTGACTGCCGGACGCGACAATATTTATGTCATGGAGTATATTTTCGGCAATTTCTCCTATAACACCATGGTACAGGATGCGGCTTATGACGATTATGTTGCAAAAGGCAACAATAAAGCAGAATTTTATGCGACGACATTGTCAGGAGGTATAGATTATAAACCATTTATGGCGCTGACTGCCGAGGAGAACACAACAGTCAAAGAGGATGCACACAGTGCCACCCGTCCCACCACACTGAGCGGTTATCCAATTGCGGAGTATAATAATGAATTCTACGGCGCTGAGGTGGAATACCTGCTGTATGGCTGCAAGTCTGCAGATAACAATGTGACATCGGCGGACGCCTCTATATTTGCCATCCGTTTTATCCTGAACAGTGTTTATGCGTTTTCCAATTCCGAAATACGCAACACCACGAGAACGGCAGGGCTGGCAGTGCAGGCGGCAAGTCTGGGAACCGTTCCCTATCAGGTGGTGATGGTGGTGCTCCAGCTTGCCCTTGCGGTATCGGAGTCCATGCTGGATATTTCTGTTATGCACACAGGGGCAAAGGTTGCCATTGTACCCACCAAGGATACCTGGATGTTAAGTCCCAGCGGTGCCGGGAATCTGCTGAAGGATGTGGCGGCGGCAAAGGCAAAAGAGGTGGTGAATGACGCGGTGGATGCGGCTCTTGACCAGGTCAGCACCGGCATACAGGATTTTGTGGACTGTTCGGCGGAGGAGATAGAAAAGAAAACTCGTGAATTAATTGAAGGATTAACGAGTACTGCGGAAGCGAAAGCGACGGAACTTATGGACCAGGTGTTTGCCAAAATAGAGGAAACCCTGATGACAGAGTTAAACAAGATGCGCTATCTGGATGCGGACACTTCGCCGCAGGATGCTCTGGCGACGGTATTTGACAAGGCAAGGCAGAGCAAGGAGGAAGCGTTGCAGTCCATGCTGGGGGCAGGCGGTGAAGTGGGCACAGTCATTGCAGATACCCTTAGTACACAGTTGGATGAGCTGATTACGGAACTGGAAAGTACAGCTAACAGTGAACTGACGGCAAGGATGGGAGAACATGCAGGGCAGTCTCCTGCATCCTATGTGACAAGCTTGTGCAATACACTTCAGTCCCAGATATCGGAAATGGTAAGACAAAAGATAGACAATGTTGCAGACATGGTAGAAGGGCAGGTAAGGGGAATGACAAGTTCACTGGCATCAGAGATAAATACCCTTGCATCCCAGAAAACAGAGGAGGCAAAAGAGCAGATTATCGCAAAAGCTAATGGCTTTATTGATGAAAAGGTGAACACCATCACAGACAAAATGCCAGACTTGACAGGACTTTCTTCTAAAAACCGGACCGTGAGTGGAAGTGGCTCTGTAGCAAGTGCCCTTGCCTTCGGTTATAGCGACTATCTGCGGGTGTTTCTCTTTCTGGGGCTGTGCGGCAATAATAAGGCAATCTTAAACCGCACGGCAAAGTTGATAGAGAGCAATATCAATTATCCGAGCAAAAGAATGGCAGGTATAGAGGAGAGTGGAAAGAGCCAGGGCTGGTTCTCAGAAATGTTCCAGAAGATAAGCTGGTTCTTCACGAAGAAAGATTCCGGAAAGGGGGACGGTGAGGACGGTAAAGACAGCGGAAACGACCAGTGGCAGGTGTCCAAGACCTACACCTATGTGAAGATTGATGCGGACATAGAGATGAAAATGTTTTTCCTGAATACAGACTTGTTCTCATCCATGATAAATCTGGCATATCTGGAGGAAGGTGAAAACCAGCCGGATACCCGGACAGTCACCACTTACCATTACCACAGCGTCATGGGATATTAAATAATAGGAATAAAGAATAAACCCCAGTCATATAAATAGACTGGAAACATATAAATTTTTGGAGGACAAAGAAATGAAAAGAATGAAAAATTTTTTACCCATCATGATGGCGGCAGTACTGCTGTCTGCATGTGCAGGAAAAACGGATGACAAGGGCAATGTACAAGAAAGTTCTGGGGAAGGAGTGGTGAAGGAGGAGACTCAGGAACCGGAGAAGAAAGAGGAGAAAAAAGAGGAAACAGGGTCTCTGAAAGATTTGGTGACGGAGAGAACTTATTTTGAACAATATACACATGAAAGCTTTCTGATTGATTTTGTGGAGTACCCCAGCTTTGATTCCGGTATTGGAAAGCTGGAAGAAGTGGGTGATAGTCGCACATTTCTTGGAGTATGTAGAGTTATTGGAAACTATGATGGTGGAGATATGGAAAAAGTATCTGATATAACGGATGTTCCCGAAGTTTTTGCGGAATCTATCAATAGCAATTTCAGTAAAGCGCGAATGTATGGGGGGGGAAGCATGGGAATTCTGGCCTTTGAGGGGGCGGAATATTCCAGTATAGAAGAAGTCGGAGAAATCATTGGCTACGAATGGTGCCGGTATGAGGGGGAATTTGTCTACAGTTGGGCAGAGGAGGAATATCGGCATAAAGTGGTAGGCTATACCACTTACCTCAAGAATACTGGGTATCCTATTTTTATCACAGCAATGGATGGCAGCGAGGACCAGTCCAATGGGGACAAACTGGAGGAACTGGCATATAACTGCATGACTACTCTGCGGGAACTGACAGATGAAGAAGAAGACCAGTTGCTGAAAGACCTGGGCTATACCTTTTAACAGCGTTGCCCAAATGGCTGCAGAGATTGCTTCATAAATCATAAGCTGCAGCCATTGAAAACATATCAACCAAGAGAGGACATACAAATGAAAAGAATGAAAAAATTTTTACCCATCATGATGGCGGCGGTACTGCTGTCCGCATGTGCAGGAAACGCAGAGGACAAGGGGAATGTGCAGGAAAGCTCCGGGGACGAGGTGGTGAAAGAGGAAGTGCAGGAGCCGGAGAAGAAAGAGGAGAAAAAGGAAGAAACCGGTTCCCTGAAAGAACTGGTGACGGAGAAGACTTATTTTGAGCAGTGTACCCATGCCGCTTTTCTGATTGATTTGGTGAAATACCCTCGTGACTCCACTATTGGAAAGTATAATGAGGTAGATGACTATACATTTCTTGGAGTAGTCAGAGGGTTTGATAATAGTGAGGGGGCTGAAATGATGAAAGAGGCTTCCAGTATAACGGACATTCCCGAAATTTATGCAGAGTTTATCAAATCTAATTTCGGATATGCACGAATGTATAAGGGGGGAACATTAGCAATTTTTCCTTTTGAGGGAGCAGAATATTCCAGTATAGAGGAAGTTGGAGAAATCAACGGATATGAGTGGTGCCGGTATGAGGGGGAATTTCTTTATAGCTGGGGAGAAGAGAAATATCGGCATAAGGTTGTAGGTTATACTACTTACAGTAAAAATAATGGGTGTCCTATTTTTATTACGGCAATGGATGGCAGTGAGGACCAGTCCAATGGGGACAAACTGGAGGAACTGGCATATAACTGCATGACTACTCTGCGGGAACTGACAGATGAAGAAGCAGACCAATTACTGAAAGACCTGGGCTATACCTTTTAACAGTATTGCTCAAATGACTGCAGTATTGCTCCATAAGCCGTAAACTGCAGCCACGTAAACATATAAAGGAAGACAGAATAAAAACCATCAGGTGTTCCTGCCACTCTGTTGTCCGGAAAACGTAAGACAAGGGACAGCAGAAAACAATAAAGACTCAGGAAGAGATATAAGAGAAAGGAAGAAAATACATTATGAAAAAGCGAAAAAGCCAAAAGGGTTCCATTACAATAGAAGCCACCGTCGGACTGACAGCCTTTATATTCGTAATTGTTTCCATTTTTTCTTTTATCAATATCTGCCGGGCGCAGATGGTTGTGTCTCTGGCCGTGGATGCCACAGCAAAAGAGATGAGCCAGTACTCTTATTTCTATGGGTTATCAGGTCTGCAGTCTGTGGCAGACGTGCTGGAGGAAAGCTCCGGGGAGGCAAAAAGCGATACCAATGAACTGATTGGCTATACAAAAACAATGTGTACAGGTCTCTCAAGTATTGGCGGGGAAATGAAAAACGTTGCGGGAAATGTAGGACAGGCAGGAGAAGAAATCGGTAATGCCGCAAGCCTGGAGAGTGCGTTGACGTCTATCCAGCAGACTGCGAAAAACATGCAGGCATCCGCCCAGAATATGAAAAGTGATGCAGAAGCAGTAAAAAATGCAGTACAGTCCTTTGAGTCCAAAGTAAAGGGAATGGATGCAGAAAGCTACATGCGCAGTCTGGGGGCACTGGTTGCCAATGAAAGCTATCATGCGGTTTTGTCAAGACTGATATGTCCTGCACTTGCCAAGGCAATGTGTGTAAAGCATATCGAAGGATATGCAGATGGTGACGCGGATGCCGCTTTAAAAAGCATGGGCATTGTGGAAGGCATGGACGGACTTAATTTCCTGATGTCAGACATGTTCAGTGCAGAAAATCCCACCCAGATTCATCTGGTTTGTTATTATACCGTGGAATTATCTTCGCTGGTGGACCTGCCTGGTGATACACGTATGGTTTTCTGCAAAGAATCAGTGTCCAATGCCTGGCTGAATGGGTATTCCAAAAAAAGTGTAGATGCACAGGCATCCGGCGGCAGTGGGGCAGATTCCGGAGAAAACGGCTCCGGTGAAGCCGGTGCTTCCGGAGAAGACGGCGGTGGTGCCGGAGGCATACCGACAGAGGAAGAAGAGAATACAATTCCGGAAAATCAGAGAACACAAATTGATGATGCGGTCAGAGAGATTGAAAAACAGAATCTGCCGGAAAATGTTGCTGAGACCTTCACGGATGGCGCTTACCGTACGGTTGTGGCAGAAGAGGATATTCTGTTGTTCCGTGTATTTGGCGGTACAGCAGACATGGGTGGCGGTTTCTTCACAACAGATGAGTTTATATCGGAACGGGATGCCAGACAGGGCTCCGCACTGCTTCCCGAATGGGGTAATACTTGTCAGTATCAGGTGGCAGTTCTGGTACCTAAGGGTACTGTTTTGAATATTGGAACAACGGCGCCACAGACGGCAAGTGACGGAAAAGTGTATGCAGGAGGTGCAGACCAGATTCTGATGCCGAAGAACTGGCTGGAGGAGCATCCGGAATGGATAATAGAATCAATATATATTGGAGAGGAAGATTGAGTATGAACAATAAAGAGTTATTAAGTAAAATAGAAACAGTACTTGCATTACTGGGAAAGAAAAGGGAACAGTACCCTGATTCGGCAATGTTAGAAATGCTTAAAGAGAAATATACAAAAGCGAAAGCCGATGTGGAAAGCGGACAGGCAGCGCCGGTTTATCTGCTGGGTGGCAGCAGAGCCTATCTGGATGCTTTTAGTGACTGGGAGAATAATCCCCTGCTGGATGCCATTGGTGCAGCGGAAAAAGAAATCAAGTCAATGTAAAAATGTGATAAGGATGAGTGAAACATGTTAGTAGTACTTATAGATATTGTGGCAACGGTAATACTTTGTCTTTATTTGGCAAATGGACAGATGGTTCTGTTCCAGCCGGGAGGTTTCAGGGCTCTGCTTGGCAGACTAAAGACTGCAGTATCAGAGAAAGAGAAGAAGGAAGAGGAACCGCAGATGATTTCGGTTTCTCTCCGGGAAGCCTTCAAAAATTTTAGGTCCAGCAAGCGGCTGTGGATATTTGGTATTATAGTGGCATTCACTGCTTTTGGATTTTATATGTGGAGAGAATACCAGCTGGTGGTAGCCCCACTGTTAAATCTAAAGTATATGCTGTTGTTATATCTGTTTTTTGCGGCGGCGGTGGTTGATGCGCATTTTTCCATTATTCCCAATAAAATTATAGGTCTCGGTATTATTTTCTGGATTCTGCTGTCAATATTTACGGTACTTGTTGAGCATAATTCCATAATCACTTTATTGAAATTTTCCGGTACAGGAGCTCTGTTCGGCGGCGGCGTACTGCTGCTGTGCAGAGTGTTGATGAAAGACAGTATGGGATTTGGTGATATTAAATTGCTGACAGTAACCGGATTAATATGCGGTTTTTACAAGACATTCAATATTTTGTTTTATTCTTTGTTTGTGCTGTTTTTTGTAGGTATTGTCTTGATTTTTATAAAAAAAGTAAATCGTCATGCCAGGGTGCCAATGGGACCATTTCTGTTACTGGGTTATCTGACAGCCGGACTGATTGGAATATAAGGGGGACATTATGCGTAGAGTAATTTCCATTGCAATGGTTGTGTTTTGTGCATTCGGCTGGTTTACTCTGGTAAACGAGAATGTACAGGAAAAAAGGAGTTATGATAATACTTTGCAGCAGGCATTTGATTATGCGGAAAAAGGACTGCCATATTTGTCTGCCCAGTATTTTGTTAAGGCGCTTGCCGAAGACCGGGACCAGAGTATCTACAAGGCGTATCTGGTACAGCTTTATAATCTCAATTCCAATGATATATATTATCAGACACTGGATATTTATTTAAACAGCTATCCTGGTGATATAGAGGCATATAATGTTTTGTTTAACAGATACGATGAGCAGGGAAATGCAGATGCCTATATGGATTTGTATAAACGGGCAGAAAATGCGGGTGTTGTTACAGAAGAGATGACAGCCCGTTATAAGGAATTATATTACGAGGTGGAGATTGTTCTTGGAGGACTTCAGGAAGCCCGCTCTTTTGTGGGAGAATATGCGGCAGTGAAGCGGGAGGACCATTGGGGACTTATTGGAGGCAATGGACAGACGGTTGTTGACTGCAAGTATGATTCGATTAATGTTATTCTGGGGAATATTTATCCGGTTAGCAAGGATGGAGAAGCATATTTCCTGGGAACAAACGGCGAGAAAATGATTACATGCAGTCGCCCGGTAGAGTGGCTGTCATTAATCTCGGATGGCTGCTGTGTGGCAAAGCAGGAGGATAAATATGCTTTATGTGATTCAGTCATTAATGTGCCGGAGGATTTTGAATATGATTACCTATCCACTTCATCCAGTCAGGTGGTGGCGGCGAAAAAAGGAGAAAAATGGGCGCTGATAAATAATCAGGGTGCAATGATTAGTGATTATATCTATGAAGACATTTTGATTGACCCTGATATGGGCTGTTGTATTCGGAATGGAGTAATTTTTGCAAAAAAAAATGGGAAATACATAATGCTTAATACTTTGGGTCAGCAGATTGGAACAGAAAGTTTTGACGATGCCAGAATGTTCGCAGGAAGCCAGCCCGCAGCGGTGAAAATTGGTGATAAGTGGGGATTTGTCAATGCTGACGGTACCTTGAACGGTGGTGTGAAATATGATGAAGTAGGCTCCTTTTCCCAGGGCCTGTATGCAGCGCTTGAAGATGGAAAATGGGGATACAAAGAACCCGCAGGAGAATTTGTCATTCAGCCACAGTTTGATGAATGCAGACCATTTGCAGCTAACGGAACGGCGTTGGTGAGAGTGGGAGAAAATTGGCAGTACATTACGGTTAAGGGTTTTCTAAACTGATTTACGAGGAGGATAATTATGCAGGCAGAATTCTACTATGATAATCAAGGTACAAATGCTTTTTTGGTATACCGGATGGAGCAGGAAGAACAGTTGGATACCATGGGGATTGGAATGATTAGTAATAATCATATTCCCCATATTTTACCAATCTCCTTTACGCGGATGGATGAGAATCGTTATCTGCGTTATAATATTTCCTCCAAAATTGATCTGGAAAATTTTTTCAGTGGAATGGTAAATAAGAAACGCCTGCTCAGCGTTTTTCTGGGAATCTGTGAAGCAATCGATGCCGGAAACGAATATATGCTGGAGAGCAGTCTGTTAGTGCTGGATAAACGATATATTTTTGCCAATGTGGCAACGGGGGAACCGGATATGGTATATCTGCCCGTTGTGGGGAAAGAGGAGCTGCCTGATATATGCAGATTTTTCAAAGAGATTATGTTCAGCACACAGTTTGATTCCAGTGAAGACTGTAGTTATGTTGCGGCTATCATTAATCATTTGAATACAAATACAAATTTCTCATTGAAAGGATTTAAGGAATTATTATACTCATTAAAGAATCAGGTGGAAGTACAGCAGTCGGCACCTGCACCGTCGATATCGGTACCAGCACCTGCATCGTCTGCTCCAGTGCAAGTGACTAAGGCATCTACACCATCTGCACCGGGGTCTGCATCTTCTGCACCGATGCCAGCCGTACCACCAGCATCGGCATCGACGCTGTCAGCGCAGGCACCCGCACCTGCGCCTGCACCTGCAGTTCCTCCTGCTCCCTCCGGTGCAGCGGCAAAACCCGTTCCTGCCAAAGAAGAGAAGAGGGGGCTGTTTGGTAAGTCGGATAAGGGAAGAAAAAAGGCTGCTGGTCGTGCCGCACAACAGTCTGGTTTTGCAGTTCCGGGCATGGACAATGCTACGGAGACTCCGCCGGTGCAGCCGGCTTCCAAGAAATTATTTGGTTTTGGAAAAACAACACCTCCTGCGGCTTCCACACCATCGACTCCCGGTTTTGAAAAGGTGGATGCCCGGCCGCCGGCATGGGCACAAAACACAGCTCCCGCACAGTTTGGACAGACAAGCGTATTATCTTCTGAGATAGGACAGACCACAGTGCTTTCTTCCCAGACGGCAGGCGAAACTACAGTACTAGGTGTGCCGGGGACAGAATCGGCAGTGCCCCATGCGGTATTGGTTCAAAAGAAGAGTGGGAAACGTATTGCGGTGGACAAACTGCTGTTTCGTATTGGAACAGAGCGTTCCTTTGTAGATTTTTGGGTGTCGGACAATAGTGCTGTATCACATTCTCATGCGGATATTATCAATCATGACGGAAACTATTTTGTGCGCGATAATAATTCGACGAACCATACATATGTAAATGGTCAGATGATACCAAGCAATCAGGAGTGTCCTTTATCAGACGGATTTCAGATTACACTGGGAAATGAAATATTTGAATTTGAATTAAAGTAGAATATGAATATAACAATAACAAAGAGGTGTAGTGTATCAAGCAGCAATCCGCAAAGCGAATAATGAGATAATGTGGCACAGCAGTAAATAGAAAATAAGAAAAGACGCTGTCTGATTTAATTGAAGACAGCGTCTTTTCCAAATTGCCCCATGTGTTCATCCCAACTGTATATTTCCTGCTCATCCCACAAAGTCAGCATTTCAGTGGGATTAGAGCCGCTTTCCTGGGGCACTGCAAGCAGTCTGTTATCATCTGTAATAAACAACAGTGAGTCCTCCTGCAGTTTGACTCCTTCTAATGATATTTCTACCCATTCATTATCCTGAATGGTAAAGAGCGAAGCGTACTGCGAGGTGATACCTGTATAAGTAACTCTTCCCAGGAACAGTAATTTGCTTTTTTCTTCCGTAGGAAGGCATCGCAGGACAACTTCATCTGCCACCTCCACAAGTACTTATTTATGACAAATTATATCATTCCGATATTGTATGCGTCAATAATTCCCTGTTTTGTTCCGGAAATGCCGAGAATCTTCTTGCTTTTTTTAATAGATGCCACTATACTAGATATAGATGTCTTGGAAGCGATAAAATACAAAATATTGTTGTACAAAGCAACGGCTTGTATAGAACTGAGAAAATACACAATAATACCTAATACAGAAATCTGCTGCCCGGATAAATATAATAATAACAAAGAGGTGTAGCGTATCATGAAGATACAGAAAAGAGACGGAAGAATCGTTCCATATGAAGAAGAGAAGATTATAGCGGCAATCCGCAAAGCGAATAATGAGGTGGAGAAGCGTTATCGCGCAGATGAGAGTCTCATACAGGAGATTCTGGAGGAGGTCAAAAAGGAAGATAAGGAGCAGCTTACCGTGGAGCATGTGCAGGACATGATTGAAGCGCGCCTTGTGGAGCACAACAAATATGCACTGGCGAAGAAATATATTGTCTACCGCTATCAGAGAAGCCTTCTGCGTAAATCCAATACCACAGATGAGTCCATCCTGAAATTAATCCGGAATGAAAACAAGGAACTGGCGGAAGAAAATTCCAATAAGAATACCAGACTTGCTTCTACCCAGAGAGATTATATTGCGGGGGAAGTGTCCAGAGACGTAACGAGGCGTCTGCTTCTGCCGGAGCATATTGCACTGGCACATGAGAACGGAGTTATCCATTTTCATGATGCGGACTATTTTATACAGCCCATCTTTAACTGCTGCCTCATTAATATTCAGGATATGCTGGACAACGGTACCTCAATCAACGGTAAGATGATTGAATCTCCCAAGAGCTTTCAGGTTGCCTGCACAGTCACTACCCAGATTATTGCGGCTGTGGCAAGTAACCAGTATGGCGGGCAGTCTGTGAATATCAAACATTTGGGAAAATATCTTCAAAGAAGCAGGGAGAAGTTTTTTCAGCAGATAGAAGAGGAGTTTGGAGACACACTGGATGATGTAGCCAAGGAAAAAATCGTGGATATGCGTGTGAAGGACGAACTGCGTTCCGGTGTACAGACCATCCAGTACCAGATTAATACGCTGATGACAACTAATGGGCAGTCGCCTTTTGTGACACTGTTTCTGCATATTGATGACAATGACGAATATGTTGAGGAAACGGTTATGATTATCGAGGAGATTCTGCGTCAGCGCATTCAGGGAACCAAGAATGAACAGGGGGTTTTCGTGACGCCGGCATTCCCCAAACTGGTTTATGTTCTGGATGAAAACAATTGTTTAAAAGGTGGAAAATATGATTATGTGACAAGACTGGCTGCACAATGTTCCGCCAAAAGAATGTACCCGGACTATATTTCTGCAAAAAAAATGAGGGAAAATTATGAAGGCAATGTATTTTCCTGCATGGGCTGTCGTTCTTTTTTATCCCCATGGAAGGATGAAAATGGGGAGTATAAGTGGGAAGGTCGTTTCAATCAGGGAGTGGTAAGTCTGAATCTGCCCCAGATTGGTATTCTGGCAAAGGGAGATGAGAATAAATTCTGGAAACTTCTGGAAGAGCGTTTGAATCTGTGTTATGAAGCACTGATGTGCAGACATAAGGCACTGGAAGGCGTGGTGTCCGACGTCAGTCCCATCCACTGGCAGTATGGCGCCATTGCGCGGCTGAAAAAGGGAGAGAAGATTGATAAATTTTTGGAAGGCGGATATTCCACCATGTCCCTGGGGTATATCGGTTTATATGAAACCACCTATTTAATGAAGGGATGCAGCCACACCACACCGGAGGGAAAAGAGTTTGCTCTCCGCGTTATGGACCGCATGAAGGACGCAGCGGCGGCATGGAAAGAGGATACCGGTATTGGTTTCAGTCTGTATGGAACGCCGGCGGAAACGCTCTGCTACCGTTTTGCCCGTATTGACAGAGAGAAATTCGGCAATATCGAAAATGTTACGGATAAAGGGTATTATACCAATTCCTATCATGTGGATGTGAGAGAACCCATTGATGCTTTTACGAAATTTACTTTTGAAAGCGAGTTCCAGAACAAATCATTAGGCGGTGCAATCTCTTATGTGGAAATTCCCAATCTGATGCACAATACGGAGGCGATTGAGGAAGTCATTAAATTTATTTATGACAATATCCAGTATGGAGAGTTTAATACCAAATCCGACTACTGTCATGTATGTGGTTACGATGGTGAAATGCTGATTAATGACAATCTGGAGTGGGAATGCCCCCAGTGCCACAACAAAGACCGTGCAAAAATGAATGTCACAAGAAGAACCTGCGGCTATCTGGGAGAAAATTTCTGGAACACGGGCAAGACCCAGGAGATTAAGGCAAGGGTATTACATCTATGAATTATGCGGCTATCAAAAAAACAGATGTGGCAAACGGTCCGGGCATCCGCGTATCCTTGTTTGTAAGCGGATGTACCCATGGCTGTAAAGGGTGCTTTAATAAAGAAGCGTGGGATTTTCATTATGGTATTCCCTATACGGAGGATACAAAAGAGGAAATCATAACTGCGCTGGCTCCCTCCTATATCAGGGGTTTAAGTATTCTCGGCGGAGAACCCATGGAGCCTGCCAACAGAAGCAGCGTGCTCGCACTGCTGGAGGAAGTCCGCAGACAATATCCCCATAAGGATATCTGGTGCTATACCGGATATACCTATGAGACGGATTTGCTGGCATGGATAGAGCAGGGACATCAGGAGGTTGCCCGCATACTGGAGCTTCTGGATGTGCTGGTGGACGGAGAATTTGTGGAGGAAAAGAAGAACCTGCGCCTGGCTTTCCGTGGTTCTGAGAACCAGCGCCTGATTGATGTGCCTGCCACCCTGCGCATGGGAAAAGTACAGACCCTGCCGGAAGAAATGTTTTAACGCCCATAACAGTCCTGCCTGGCATCCCCAATTACACTGGCGGACCACTGTTGTTCCTATTCAGACACGCGTTTCACAGTGCCAATATAAAATTGGCAC